>JAISAA010000081.1 GCA_031266955.1 Oscillospiraceae bacterium
CAAATTGAGATACGGGCGCTGGCTATTTCTAACGCCAACGGCGGGGCGTTTATGCTGAACCTGCATCAGTGCGGGAGCGTGATCGGCATAAATTACCGGAGGGTGCCGGCGATATTGCACGAGGGGGGCGTGCTCGTTAAGAGGTACGGGCGCACCAAGATGGTGGACGTTTTTGATTTGGCGGAATTTTTGGGGCGGGGGCGGGTGGCGCCGATAGATAACAGATAACGGATAACAGATAACAGATATAGACGTCGCGCGAATGCGCGTTCCCCGTGCGCGGCGCACGTTAAATCACACACAACGGGCGAATGCCCGTTTGAAAGAAAAATATTATGAACAGCGAAGCTACAACAGACAGCGGCATTCGGATCGTCGCGTCGGGGAAATTTAACAACTGGGACATTTTTGACGACTGCGAGGTTGAGGTGGCGGTCATATTGGCGGATACCGACCTGGTGCGCGCGTGGCTGGGCGCGAAGCCGCCCGAGACCCGTTGGGACTACAGCACCGAAAGTGAGTGGCGGCATTACACGGCCAATATCGCGGAGCGGCGCGCAGAAGTTGAGGCGGAGATACACACGGCGCTGGGGATCTTCGCCGATTACGAGCAGGAGGCCGTGATCATCAAGCACGTTGTCGGCAACGTTTTCGCGGTCGCGCACGTGACGGCGCCGCCGCCGGAAGAGGACGGCGAGCAATGAGCATTGAACGGGACGGGCGGCGGTTTCTGCTGATCTGCGACGAGTGCGGGGAGCAGCACGTCGAGCTGGATTTCAGCGAGGCCGTGGAGTTTAAGCGCGAACGGAAAAACGGGTGGCGGGCCGTGAAGGACAAGGCCACGGGCGTTTGGGCGGATTTATGCCCGGATTGCGCCGCGGGGGCCGCGGCGCATATGGAGGGTTTCGATGATTAAGATAAATTCTGACGGAAAGATTTTGCTGGCATTGGCGGCGGTGCTTTTGGCGCTGACGCTGGCGGGCGTCTTTTTTGACCGCGATTCGCGGGCGCGGATGGACGAGTTTACGGCGCGGATCGAGGCGGAGGCCGCGGCGGAGGCGGAGCGGCGGGCGGCAATAGACGCGCTGCTTACAGAGGTGCGGGCGGAGCCGCGGGCGACGTTGCCGACAACCCCCGGCGCTTCGCGCCACCCCCTTCAAGGAAGGGGGCTCAATGATGGACCTATATAAAACAGGGCTGCGGCAGTCGGGCGATCCTACGCCCATCGACTACACGGACGAGCAGAAGCGGGCGCTGCGCCGGGCGTGGCGGAGCTGCACGCTGGCGGAGTTAGACAAGCTGAGCCTCAGCGTGGAGCGGTGCGCCGGGAGGGGGGCTTTTACGCGGCGCTCGGCCAAGTTTTTAAAGCTGCTTTTGGAGGAGTGCCGGAAGCGGCAGGAGGGATGCCCGCAGACGGCGGAGGAAGTGGCGGCGTTTAACGCGGACGTCGTCGCCAGGCTTCGGGCGGAGGCGGCGTCGTCGGAGCGGGAGAGGCTGGAAAGGCACGGGATATATTACAATTGACCTGTAGGGGCGGGTGTCCACACCCGCCCGTTATGTGGGAGCGATGCGCGGACGGGAAACGACGGGGCGGTGTGGACACCGCCCCCTACGAAACGAAAGGATGTTTTTTTAATGACGGCGGCACAGATGAGAGCGAACAGCGCGATAGAGGCGCAGCAGCGGGAGCACGGCGAGTATTCGACGCCGTGGATGGTGGGCGAGCAGCTAAAGGACATTTGCGCGAGGGAGCCGGCGGCGGCGGAGCTTATCGCGCAGGACCTCGAAAATCCGGAAATGTCGCTTGAGAAGGCGGAGCGGAAAATCAAGGCTTGGGCGGACAAGCATAAAAAATCCGGGGCGGGCGGCGTCGGGGTGCCGCCGGTGATCGCGGAGGGGATTTTGCGGGAATTTTACGGGCTCGCCGCGCGTGACGCGGGGACGGCGGGCGACCGGGGGCGGTCGCCCCTACAGGGGAACGTCGATCTTGATTTGACGGATTTTCTGTGATGGGCGACGTCATCAATTATACGGCGGAATTGCCGACAGCGCCGCCGGAGGGGCTGCTTCCGTGGCTTTTGGAGCGGGGGCAGCTAAAAAAAGAGTTGCTCATCTACTCGATGGCTTGGTGGTACGATCCGGCGGCCGAAAAGCGCGAACGGAAGGTCAAGCTGAAATGCACGGCCTGCGGAGGCGTGAGCTACGCGGAAAAGGTCGAGGCGGCGCACTGCGCGGGATACTCCTCGGCGCCGTTCGGGTTTTTGAACGCGGCGGATGCCGAGGCTGTGATCTCCGGACAGGCGACGGCCTGCCCGGAGTGCGGGGCGGATGTCGAGGCTTGGCACATCGGGAGTATACGCGGGCTGATCAATATTGACTGTTGCTACGCTATGACGGTTTCGAGGCTGGGGGACAAATTATTATTGACCGGATGGATAGTTACTAAAAAATGCGGCAAGGACGGCGCCGTTCAGTTTGAAAGCCACGGCTATGAGGCTTATGTGATCGAGGAAAAGCGGGTCGTGCGGCTGAAAGCATATACGCAGTTTATGAGCTCTTTTCGTTGGGACGATTGGAAGCAGCTGAAATCGTATTCCGATACTTGGGGCGAGACTGTGCTCGTTTATCCTTGGGACGCGGATATTTTGATCGGCTCTGCTGCGGAGAACAGCAAATTGGATGTATTTATGCAAAACGCGGGATCATTCCCGGTAACATATCTTCGGCTGTGGCAGCGGTACCCGGCGATCGAAAATCTCGTTACGCAGGGGGCGGGATTTTTTCTGAATGAAATGATCAAAAAGAGCCTTGACGGAAATAAATACCCGCTTATTAACAGGGTTTTGGCGCTGAAGGCGCTGGCGCTGAAAGAAAAATCGCCCTCAAAAATGCTCGGGATGGATAGGCCCGAGCTCAAGCGTTTTGTGCGCGAAAAATGGACGCTTGACATTTTCAAGCTCTGGCGTATCGAAAAAGAGGCCGGGCGGCCGCTTACGAAAGAAAATATCAAGCTTGCGGAGAGCTTCAGGATAAGCGCGTGCTTTGAGTTCCGGGACATGGGGGCCGACTGGCTGAAGGCTTTGCGGTATCTGAAGCGGCAGCAGGCGAAAAACAAAAACGCCGGCAAGCATATTTTAACCGATTATTGGCGCATCGCGGAAATTACCGGCGAGGATTTGAGTGTGCCGGAGGTGCGGTACCCGCCGCGGCTTATGGCGGCGCACGACCGCGTAGAAAAAGCACGGCAAAGGTTGGTTGTAAAACAAAAGGACGTCGAGGCGAAGACGCGCGCCGAGGCTTTTGACGTGGTTTTCCAAAGGCTCGCGCCTATGGCGTGGGAGTTCGCCGGCCTGTTTATCCGGTCCGTGCGGAACGAAGCCGAGCTTAACGCCGAGGGGATCGCGCTTAAGCACTGCGTCGGCTCTTACGCGGACATACACGCCAAAGGAAAAAAGCCGATATTTTTGATGCGGCGCGCGGAGGCGCCGGACGCGCCGTTTTTCACGCTTCAGCTCGACGCGTCGGAGCTCAGCGTCATACAAAACCGCGGTAAGGGGAATCGCAAAAGAACAAAAGAGGTCGAGGAGTTTGAAAACGCGTGGTTAAAGCATTTGCGGGAAATGCGGAGGGCGGAGGCCAAAACGAAGAGACGGAGGCGGGCGGCGCGCGACGTCGCGGCGGACGCCGCCGTTCCCGCGTAAAATATTCAATTAAAGGAGCGATATTACAATGTCAACAGAAATCACGGCCCAACGCGATATCAGAATTATCACGGAGGAAATCAGTTTTTACAAGAACCAGGCGGGCGAATCTATCCTGGAGATCGGGCGGCGGCTGAACGAGGCGAAGGAGCTGCTTACTCACGGGGCCTGGCTCGGCTGGCTGAGCGAGGTGATCGAATTTTCCGAAGCGACGGCGCAGAGGTTTATGAGGCTGGCGCGGGAATACGCAAATCCGTCACCGGTGACGGATTTGGGGGCGTCAAAGGCCCTTGTCCTGCTCGCGCTGCCGCCGAGCGAGCGCGAGGAGTTCGCCGGGGAGGAGCACGAGGTCGGCGGCAAGAAGAAAACCGCCGCGGCGATGACTAAGCGCGAGCTGGAAAAGGCCGTGCGCGAGCGCGCGGAGGCGTTAGAGCTCCAAGCCGCCGCCGAGGCCGCGGCGGAGGAATCGAAACGCGCGGCGGAGGAGGCCGCCGAGGCGCTGGCCGCCGCCGACGGGCGCGCGGAGGAGGCCCGCATCGAAATTGAGCGCGTACAGGCCGAAAAAGCCGCGCTTGACGACGAGTTGGAAAAGCTGCGGAACGCCGAGCCGGTAATTGTGACCGAAAATCCGGATCAGTTAGTTATTGAGGCTTTCAAGGAGGAGGCCGCCAAAGCCGCGAGGAAAGAGGCCGAGGAGAAGTACAAAAAGAAAATGACCGACGCCAACGCCGCGAAGGAGACGGCGGAAAAGCAGGCCGCGGACGCCGGGCGCGAGCGGGACGCGATAAAGAAGAAGCTGGCGGAGGAGCAGGCCGCGGCGGCGGAGCGCGTCGAGAGGCTGGAGAAGCAGCTGAAGGCGGCGTCGAGCGAGGCGGTGACGGTGTTCAAGACGCATTTCGAGAACGCGCAGACGTGCGTGAACGGGATGCTCGCGTGCATCGCGAAGTTAGACGACGCGCCGGAGACGCGGGAGAAGCTGGCGGCGGCGCTGCGGGCGCTTTGCGAGAAGACTGTCGCCCGAATGGGCGACGTCGCGCCTATGGCGCGCCATAGCAATGACGTCGCGCTAGAGCGCGACAGGCCGTCGGCCCGTATTGATAATATTGTTGAATCCGGTGGCCCGGATTCAACCGCGGGGCTGGCGTTGAGCACGGAGGAATCACAATGAGACCAATCGAATTCCGCGGGAAAAGCACGGCTGCGGGCGAGTGGATGTACGGCGATCTGGTCATGTATGGCGACTCGGCTCAGATATGGACACAAACCGACAACGGCAAGTGGAACGCGATAGTTGACCCGGAGACTGTGGGGCAGTTTACGGGGCAGCTTGACGAAAACGACGTTAAGCTTTTTGAGGGGGATTTTGTTAAATACGCGGAGCGCTTTGACATTGACGGCGTATATGAGGTCGGATTTACAGATACCTCTATGTGTTTCGCGTTATACAACGAGTATACGATATGTGACTATTTTTCCGATATCGGGAGCAATGATTTGATCGTTGTCGGCAACATCTATGATAATGACTGGGAGGAATTTCGTTGAACGCTGTTACTGTATGGCAACCGTGGGCGTCGCTTATCGCCATCGGCGCAAAGCGTTTTGAAACGCGAGGCTGGGCGACGAGCTACCGCGGGCCTATCGCAATTCACGCGGGGGCAAAACGCCCGTTTGATACTATGGACGGCGCGGACGTTAAAGTCATTTTCGCGATGGGTAAGGCGTTCGGCGCTGCGGAGAAAAACATCCGCGTCATTTTGGATTTTCTCGAAACTCTGCCGCGCGGCGCGGTTATCGCGACGGCGGAGCTTGTGGAGTGCTGGGAAATAACTGATATAGGCCACATATTAGACGGCTCTAAATCGGCCTGCGTTGAAGGCGGATGGACGGCGATAGATTTCGGTGGCAAAAGCAATATAATTTACGGTCCTGAAATTCTTTTCGGCGACTGGCGCGAAGGGCGCTATGCGTGGGAACTCGCCAACGTCAAGCCGCTGGCGGAGCCGATATCGGTGCGGGGGCGGCAGGGGTTGTGGGATTGGGAAGAACGATGAAGCTGCGCGTTCTTACGTGCCAGCGTTGCGGCAAAAAATTTGAGACGTATCAGCCGAACGTCAAATACTGTACGGCGTGCCGGGGCGCGGTGCAGCGGGACAGGGTGCGCGCGTACCACGCGGCGCACAAGACGCCGGCGTCTAAGCTGGCCGCGGCGCCGCTGTGCCGGCGGGGAGATTGCCGGTGGTTTTGCGTAAACACCGGCACTTGTGATTATCGCTTGAAAACGTACACGCCGCGGGGATGCGATATCGACGGGTGCGTGCGATATTACCCGGAGGCCGGCCGGGAGGGCGGCGAGGGGTTTGGGGATTTGATTTTTATGGATTGTTGACGGGCGACAACCCCCGTCCCTTCGGGACACCCCCTTCTGAGAAGGGGGCAACGACAGGACCTACAGCCCCCTTCTGAGAAGGGGGCGCCCCTGAGGGGCGGGGGTTGTATACATTATATATATACGCATCATGCGTATTAACTCGAAATGAGTATTAACTCAGCGACGAAAAAACGGGAAAGGGGGCGACGCCGGTCATGGGCGGCTTTATACGGGAAAAGAAAATACAGTGCGGGGAGCAGTATCAGATCGTGGAGATTTTCCC
>JAISAA010000103.1 GCA_031266955.1 Oscillospiraceae bacterium
TCCTCATTCCGGCAGAGCAGGACGAGATGGAACCGCTCGGAATCGATATCATAGTCCATATCGCGGCGGCCCCGCGCGGCGACGTACACCTCGCAGCCGATGACGGGGCGCACCCCGGCTTCCTTCGCCGCCTGATAGAACTTCACGGCGCCGTACATCACGCCGTGATCCGTTATCGCGACCGCGGTCTGCCCGAGCTCTTTTGCCCGCGCGACGAGCTCGCGGACGCGGCAGGCGCCGTCGAGCAGGCTGTACTCGCTGTGAACGTGTAAGTGCGCGAACGCCATTATCAAAAACCTCCTAATTCGCAACGCGCGCGAGGCGCGTGTTGCACAAACTGCAATTGATTTATAATATCGCACAGCGTGCTGTTGTGCTGTTCGCGAATGATTGAAATTACGCGCTACGCGCGGTCGCGCCTTGCGCGACTTGGCTCACTCAAAAAATTTATGCGGATACGTTGTGCGCGGTCAAGTCAGCTTGGCTTGTACGGCGTCCAAAAACTCGCGCGTGTTTACCGTCTGCACGGGCACGGAGCCGTCGGTCAGCGGCGCGAGGTCGCGCGTCATCACGCCGCCGGATATCACTGAGACGCACGCGGCGCCGAGTTTTTCCCCGAACGCGGCGAGCTCGTCCAACCCGTCGAGCTCGCCGCGCTTTTTCAGCGCGCCGGCCCACGCGAAAATCGTCGCCGTCGGATTCGTGCTCGTTTCCTCGCCCGCGAGGTATTTATAAAAATGCTTTGTGACCGTGCCGTGCGCCGCCTCGTAAGCAAAGCAGCCGTCCGGGGACACGAGCACGCTTGTCATAAGCGCCAACGTGCCGAAGGCCGACGAGATCATATCGCTGAAAATGTCCCCTTCATAATTTTGCAGCGCCCAGACGAAGCCGCCGGGAGAACGCATCACGCGCGCCGCCGCGTCGTCTATCAGCGTGTAGAAATACGTGATACCGAGCTTTTCAAATGTATCCCGAAAGCCGGTCTCGTACTCCTCCTCGAAAATATCTCTGAACCGCCCGTCGTAAGTGCTGGCGATCGTGTCTTTCGCGGAGAACCATAAGTCTAACTTTTCAGACGCCGCGTAGCCGAAGCACGCCCGTGCGAAGCCGCGTATCGACGAATCCTTATTGTGCATACCGAGCCAGACGGACGGGGAGTCCACGCGCGGCATCGGCGTCTCCCGCGTCTTCCCGCTGTCCCCCGTGAACACCAGCTTCGCTTCCCCCGGCTCGTCCGCGTACAGCTCCGCCGCCGAATAAATATCCCCGTACGCGTGCCGGGCGATTATTATCGGCGCGCGCCACGAGCGCACGGCGGGTTGTATACACGCAATGACTATCGGCGCGCGGAAAACGATGCCGTCTAACGCCGCGCGAATCGTCACGTTCGGCGAGCGCCACATTTTTGTGAGCTCCGGGAACTCGCGCATACGCTGCGCGTTCGGCGTTATCGTCGCGCATTTGACGGAAACGCCGTACTTTTTTATCGCCGCCGCCGCGTCGAGCGTGACGGCATCCTGCGTGGCGTTGCGGTGCGGCAGGCCGAGGTCGTAGTATTCCGTTTTCAGCTCGACGAACGGGGTTATGAGCGCGTCTTTTATCATGCTCCATAAAACGCGGGTCATCTCGTCTCCGTCTATCTCGACAAGCGGGGTCTTCATTTGAATTTTCGGCATTGGGCGTCTCCTTTAATTTTTTCGGGCGCTGTCCTTTATACGCGCTTATTGTAGCGCGTTTTACGCGAAAAAGCAATCGCAAGCGGACGCTTGATTTTACGTGCGTGCGCGCGCGGGGTACGCCTGCGAAAAAGTCTTCAAAAATTTATCTTGTCATTCGACAAAATAAGTGGTATAATGAGCTTGAAAATCAACTACGATAGGAGTTTGAAAAGGGGTTTGAAAATGAAAGATAGCAACAGAACGGCATTTAAGCGCGAGCCGGACGACCGATTTGAAGCGGAGGTCACGGCATTCCTCAACTATCCGGGCGGCGGCGAGCTGCTCCTCGGCGCGGACGAAGACGGCAACGCCGTCGGAATGGCGGGCGCGGACGCGGTGAGGCAGAAAATTACCGAGCGCATCCGCAACAATATCAGCCCGCCGACGCTCGGCTTGTTCGACGCCGTTCAGGACAAGCTTAACGGCAAGAGCGTGATCCGCGTGATAATCGCGTGCGGGCGGCAGCGCCCGTATTACGTAAAAGAGCTCGGAATGTCGGAGCAGGGGTGCTATATCCGCGCGGACGGCTCGGCGCAGCCGATGAGCGGGCGGATGATAGAGGAGCTTTCGTCCGCGCCCCGGCAGCCAACGCTTCACGCTACGGCGTCGCCCGTCCAAGACCTGGCGTTCAAGCAGCTTTGCATTTACTACGCGGAAAAAACACGTGAGCCGATCGACCGGCTCGCCGAGATACTTGAGCTGCGGCGGCCGGAGGGCGAATACAGCTACGCCGCGTATCTGCTCGCGGACGAAAACGGCGCGTCGGTCAAGCTCGCGGTGTACGCCGGAACGGACAAGTCCGAGCTGCTTGAAACGCGCGAGTTCGGCAACCGCTGCCTTATCACCGCGACGAATCGGCTTCTCGACCGGCTCGACGCCGAAGTCCGCATATACGAAACGGTCGCGTCTAAAACCCGCCTCGTAAAAGAGCGCGTAAACACCATCGCCTTGCGCGAGGCCGTCGTAAACGCGGTAGTCCACAACGACTACGCGAAGGGCGTTCCGCTCGTCGAGCTGTTTGCCGACCGGATCGTCGTGACGTCCTGCGGCGGCTTGGCGGAGGGGCTGACGGAAACGGAGCTCTTCGAGTGCCGTTCTATGCCGCGAAACCGTGAGCTGATGCGCGCGTTCCGCGATACAGAGCTCATCGAGCGGATGGGGACGGGAATAGGCCTCATACTCGAAGCCTACGACCGCTCGGTTTTCGAGTTCACGCCGGAGCTCACCGTCGTGACGTTCCCGTTTGACACGGCGCTCATCTCGTCGGACGAGCAGATGGCCGGCAAAGCGAGCCGTATAAAAACGACGCTCGACGTGGTGCGGGACAATCCGACCATAACGATCCCGACGCTCTCCGAGTTCACGTACAAATCGCAGAGCACTGTTTCCCGCGAGCTGAAGGACTATCAGGAGGCCGGGCTCTTGCGCCGCGAGGGCGCGCGTAAAAACGGCCT
>JAISAA010000127.1 GCA_031266955.1 Oscillospiraceae bacterium
TTTGTGTCGCTTTAAGGTGAGGGGTCCAGGGGAGAGGGAAATCGAAATCCCTCTCCCCTGGTCGTTCTTTCGCCCCTTTCTTTCGACAAAGAAAGGGGACGCCCGCCGCGCAGGCGAAACGGACAGTCAAAAAGCCTTTGCCAAAATCCCCTGTCGCGCGGTGCGCGACAAAGGCCCCCCGCCGCGTGGGCGCATAAACGGTGTACCACCTACGGGGGCAGGGCGCGGCGTGCCGCGCCCCTACGGGACGGGGGCCGGGGGCGGACACGCAGGTCCGCCCCTACAGGGTGCGCTATAGGATGTTTTCGATGAATCTTTCGAGTATCACCGCGACCTCGGCGCGCGTGGCCGTGCCCTTTGGCGCGAGCCCGCTGTCGCGGCCTTGTATCAGCCCGGCGGCTACCGCCCATTTCAGGGCTTCCTCCGCCCAGTCGGACACCTCGTCGGCGTCCGGGAAGCCGTCGAGTGTTGCGACGAGCGTTACCGTGACGCCTGTCGCGTCCGCGTAGCGGTAGAGCATTACGGCGAGCTGTTCGCGGTTTATCTCCGCGTCCGGCATAAAGCCGTCGCCTGTGCCGTTGACTATACCTTCGACGCTCGCCCAGATTATGGCCTCGGCGTAGTAGGCGTCGCCGGCTACATCGGCGAATAGCTCGCCCGTTGCCGTCGGCGCGTTTTCGAGGCGGTGAAGTACCGTCGCGAGCATTCCGCGCGTCATTGACATTTCGGGGGCGAAGCCGCCGTTGTCCGTGCCTTGGAACAGCTCGTGTGAGCTTGTGAATTTTACGCCGTCGGAGTACCACGCGTTAGAGCTCACGTCGGCGAAGTCTTTCGAGTTGTCCACGATTTTTATTGTCGCGGAGCCGTCGAGCGGGATGCTTACTTTGCCGTCCTTGCCTACGGATTTCTTGATGACTTCCTCTGTGCCGTCGGCGTGGACTATGACGGCTACGGTGCCGGGGGTCGCGTCCTCGGCGGGGATCACGGCTTTTATTCCACCGTCGAGCTTTTCGATGCTTTTCTCTCCGGCGGCTACCGTGAATGTATAGCTCGCGTCGTCGTTCTTCGAGGCTTTCACCGTTACGGCCTCGCCCGTTACGGCGAGCGCGGCTACGGCTTTTTCCGGAAGCAGGACGTTTGCGACCTCGGAGCGTATTTCTATCTCCGATTTGCTGCCGGATTCGAGGGCTATTACTTCCTTCGGTATCTCGACTGTTATTTTGCTCACGGTCTCGCCCTTGGTGTCCACGTTCACTACGAGGCGTTCCGGCGTGTCCGTCGCTTCGGCGCTCTTTTCGGGGATTTTGACCGTTACGACGGCCTCGCCGTCCTTGACGGCTACATCGGTTACGGCTTCCGTTTCGGGTCTGTCGGTTGTTTTGGCGTCGTCCGTTCCGGGTTTTATTCCGGGGTCTACGGCGGTGCCGCCTTGCCACGCGAGTATCGGGTAGCCGCTGTTGATGCTCCGCGTGTCCTTGACGTAGGCGTTGCTGCCGTCCGCGCCCGCGAGCTTCGCGACGAACTCGTCGGTCTTCATATAGCTCCCCGTGAGTCCGGCGTCGTTTTTGGCTGTGCCGTCGTAGTAGCCGCCGCCGGGCGCCATGCCCTCATCCGCGAGATAGTAGCTGTTTATGACGTGCGTACTGTACGACGCGTTGCCGTTGTTTGTGCCGATGCCCATAGCGAAGCTAACGGACGTCGCCGAAATTTTGCCTACGTTGTAGCAATTCTCTATGGTTATTTCATTGGAGCCCGCTATGCCGCCCGTCGGGCACACATACGTGGTGCTGATATTGCCCGCGTTGTAGCAGTTGCGGATCACTCCGCCGTTCCACGCCGCGCCGACTATGCCGCCGCAGCCCTTGGCGTCCGTGTTGCTCACGTCCGCGAAGTTCGCGCAGTTCTCCACTATCGCGCCGTTCAGCGTCTTGCCTATTTTGCCGACGACGCCTCCGACGGAGCGGTTGGCCCTGACAGAGCCGTAGACCGCGACGTTTTTGACGGTCGGACTGGCGGCGCGCAGATCGGGATCGCCCGGACTTGTTCCGGCCTCGCCGTCGTGGACGCCGAGACGCCCTATCAGACCGACTGATGAGCCGTCGCCGTAGTTGCCGTTGGAGCAGTGGCGGTCTGTGTATATCGTGACGCTGTGCCCGCCGCCGTCGAACGTGCCGTTGAATGACGAGCTGATTTTAGTCGTCGAATCGTTCTTTGACATCAGGTACTGCCCGCCTATGGGCATATAGTTCGCCGGGCCCATATTGATGTCGGCATTCAGTACTACCGTTTTATCCTTGAAGTCGTCCGTCCCGACGCTGTAGCGGGCTGTGGACATATTGTTGCCTTTCGGCCCGTCCGGGTCTCCGTCCTCGCTCCATGTGGCTTTTATCTTTGTTTTGCCGTCGTCACCTACTATATATATGATATCCTCGTTGTATATCCCGTTGACGATGGCGGCGAGGCCGGCGAGGTCAGCCGCGTCGTTGATGTAATACGTGCTCTGTCCCGGAGTGTACCAGCGGACGTCTATCGTCTCGCCGTCCCATAGCCTATCGTCGGGTCTGCCCTGTACGCCGGGATCCGTTTCAGAGCCCGAGCCGCCCGTTTTCGGACGCTCTACTTCTTCAATCGAGTACAGTGAGAAGTGGTTCGTCGTAAACGAGACTTCATGATCTCCGTTGGAGTACGTCGCGTTTTCAACCTCGGTTTTGGTCCCGTTCTCCGCGATATGGAAAACCTTTACCCAAACCTCCGCCGCCGTTTTTTGGCGGGTATACGGCAGCACTGCGGAAACAGAGCCTTTGTTAGTCCCGCCTGTGAATATGGGCGTATCCCCTGCTTTCAGCGTGAACTCGTACACCGGCTTACCCGCCGCTATGAGCTCTTTCGCCTTGGTATTCGTCGTCTTGTCAGCCGTCAGCTTTGACGCTGAGAGCGTTATGTCGCCCGTTCCTGCCGCCGCCGCGATTTCCGTTATGGCGGCGGAGTCAAACGTGAGGTTCCCGATGTCCGTGTTCAGCCGCAGCGTGGCATTCGCCTCGCTCAGCGCCGCGAGCGTCCGGTTTTTCACTGTCGCGTTTATAGCGGTCACGGTTGCTCCGCCGCGAAGGTCAAAACTCGCGTAAACGTTGCCGTCGCTACTGTCCGTAAAAGACGTTAGGTCTGCACCCTTGATCGTCGCCGCGACGACGCCTCCGTCAACGGTTTGCGTTTTAGATGTGCTGTCATCGTTGAGCTGCCACACGAGGATCGGATACCCGCCCTCTTGGTTCTCGAACGAAGTACCGAGAGTTGGGGCAAGGGCTTGGAGCACGGCGCTCGTGACCGGATCCGCCTCGTGCGAGTTATTGCTGGGCTGCCCCACGGCGGCGGAGGAGTCGAGGTAATACGAGTTCTCGATAATCACGGAGGACAAGTATATTTCGCCAAGGACGGCGCCGACTCTTTCGGGAGTGACCGACGTGACCGCGCCGGAGTTGTAACAGTTGGTAATGCGCGGACTGCTGCCGCTTGCTCTCGCGACGATGCCGCCCACCACTGTGCCTTGCGACTGTCCGGCGTTCGTGCCTGTCACCGCGCCCGTGTTATAGCAGTTTTCAATTACGTTTGCGCTGCCAATTCCGGCCACATCGTACCCGCCAGATATGGGGGCTGTGTTGTACGAATCCCGTATCTCGGAGGCGCTGCCGATACCCGATGCCCCGGCGCCGCCGCTTACCTCGCCGATATTTGCGCATCCGGAGATAACTACCGTGTAGTTCGACATACCTCTGCCGGCAATTCCGACGGCGCTGCTGCCGGTCGCTCCGGCGGCACCGCCTATTTTCCCGTAATTCACGCAGCCGGTGATCGTGGTATTTGAAGCGGAGGCGACGATAATACCCGCCGTTACCGCTTTCGCGCATGAGGTGTTGCCATAGTTTACGCAGTCTGTGATCGTCACAGATAACGCGCCCTGAGCGTGCGCTACGATGCCCGCGCTGGTTTCGCTCGCTGCCATAATATCCGCGTGATTTTCACAGTTTTCAACGGCCAGCGTTCCGCCGGAAGCGACGCGTCCGACTATGCCCGCCACTCTGATATATCCCTTTACGCTGCCGTAAACGGCGAGGTTGCGGATTTCCGCATCCCCGACCCAGCCGAACAACGCCTGTTCGGAGCCCGCAGTGGTGGTATCGTCGATGTCAACCGTCAGCCTGTTCCCGCCGCCGTCAAAGACGCCGGAGAAGGGTTTTTCTGTTGAGTTTCCGATGGGCGTCCATTTCGCCCCGCCCGCCGTAAGGTTAAGGTCGCTTGTAAGCCGGAAGTAAGTCCCTTTGTAGTTGACTCCTTCTTCGTTCACCTTATCGCGCAGGGCGGCGAGCTGCGCCGCGCTCGTTATACGATACGGGTTTTGCTCCGTGCCGCCGCCGGGCCAGGGCGAGCTGGGATCATCGGGGGCTTCTTCGATCACCTTTTCCTTAAAGCTCACGCTTACGGAGGGCGTCGGGTCTCCCTGTTCCGCCGTGACGGTGTAGGTATTCGGTTCTTCTGTTGGTGCGAGCCCTACAATATTAAATTCGTCAAGCTCAAAATCTGTATGCGGCGCCGCCGCTATCGTAAGCACCTCGCCGCCGCGAACTATGTCTCCGCTCTGTAGGGTATCGCTTTCCCGACTAACGGAGAGCGCGCCGTTAGCCGGGGTATTAAAATTTACTGTGTACGCAAAAAACGCGACAATACTTCGCTCCGGGGCGTCCACTGCCTCAACGGTGTATGAATCCAGTCCCTGAACATCTTCAATTTCCACGCCGTCAACGACGATTTTGTCGATGACGTAGTAATCCTCCGTCGTCTCGACAGCGTAACGGCCCGTTGCTTCGTCATATGTGATCGTGCCACCGTAGTCTTCTACGACGTCGATTTCTCCGGTGCCGGAATCACCAACTGTTATTGTAGAGGGACTTACAGTAACGAAACTATAACTTCCACCTGATAATTTATCTCTTGCATAGCATCCAATCGTATAAGAACCATTTTCAGCAGGTGATTTTACCTTGAATGTAACATTAAGGTAGTCAACTCCGTCTGGGGTTGTTTCTACAGTAACATTACTCGAATTCCCATTCCCGAAGCGAACTCCGGCAGTGTTCGCTAATGCTTCTACACTGGCATAACTTTGAGCCCCTGTAGTTGTCGTAACGTCAAGTAGTCCACTACGTATAGTCTCCACACCGTTTACAGTACTGGTGGATTCATTTGCCCAAAAACCCGATAACGGTTCGTTGCTAACATATTCAAAAATATTTGTATCAAAGAACACATAGAAAGTTGCTTGCCTCGCCATACCATTTGGTAACTGTGCGGACGTCACGCTGATTGTTACTGTAAATGTTTCGTTTGGGACATAAGCCGCCGATCCGCCTACCAATAAAAGCTGCGCTATTAACACGCATACTAAGACAACTGCAATAATTTTTGTTCTTTTCATTTCACTATGACCCTTATTTTCTTAAACATACATATTGACCTTTTTACAATTACCCGGCGGGGAATTTTTTGTTAATTCCCCGCCGAATTGAAAATACAACCTATTTTAAATTTTTTACTTATCGCACCCCAGCTATCAAGATGTCCGACCCATCGACATCAAGTACAACTGTTCCTGCGGGTACTAACTTGACTACACTGTTTCCGGCCATTGTTTGATCGGATGCTGTGGCTACTAAATCGCCCTCATTAGGGCTCCCGAAAGTCAAGCCTATTGTGCCATTTACACCCACACCTAAATCAGCTCCAATGATGAACGACACTCCACCCGGCAGATATATATTATTCGACGTACCGAATGTGATCGTGTTGGAACCGCTTGGTGAGAGCGTCAGTTGATTACTTGCCGTGACGTAGATACCGTTGCCGAGTGTCGCCGTGTTTCCGGTGATTGTACCGCCGGTCATCGTGACCGAACCGACATTTATGAATATCGCGCCGCCGTTCCCTGTTGTGCTGTTGTTTTGAAGTGTGCCGCCGTTCAGCGTTAATGTTCCTCCGCTGACACTGATGATGGAGCCCGTCACTCCCGCCGCTTCCGTATTACCATCTATCACGCCGCTTGTAATCGTCAGCGCGCCGCCGCTCGCTACGGCGATCATATCCACAATAGAACCGGGGGCTCTGTAAATCCGACCGTCCACGGGTGCGATGTCGATTGTCACAGCCCCGCTAATGCTGATTGGAAGCGAATTAATAACGATGGTGTTCACCGCGACGGTCAAAGCGTCAAGGGCATTGGCGAAGTCGTCCACATCCCCTGAACTTATTGTCAAAACCTGCGGTCTCAATATGGGGTAATCCGCGCTGAATTGCGTGAAGAACGTCGTGCTGAGATATGTCCCGCCGAGCACCGACTGACTTTGCATAAACTGCTGTGACTGATGCCACACGTTGGACAGCGTCGCGCCGAGCTGATCCTGCGCCATATTGTCAAGGAACCCGCTGTCTGACACCTGTACGCGCGGGCTGTTATCCGCGTATCCGAACAGGGCTTGCAGGGATATGCCGGAGCCCGACACGAGACCGGTATTGTACGAATCGGAAATTGAGCCGTTCGGCGAGCTCGCGCCGTTCAGCAGCCCCGCGATACCGCCCGCGTAGATGTCCCCGGTGCCCGTGACGATATTCCCCTGATTGTAGCTGTCATTTATGGCGCCCATGCTGTAGCCGACGACGCCGCCGACATAGGAACGCCCGCTGCTGTCGTCCGCCGTTATGTTACCTTTATTGAAGCACATACTGACCGTAACGGCGGAGCCGGAGCTGTACGCCGCGCCAACTACGCCGCCAAGTCTGCTGCGGCCCGTGATCGGCGCGATATTCGCGCTCTCCGAAATTGTGACCGTGCCTGTACTGAAATTCGCAAGCACGCCCGCAATTCCGCCCGTCTCACTGACGCTTGAGTTGGTAAGTGATATTGCCGCCGCGTTTGAGAGTCTGAAAAGAGTACCCTGCGTTGCCGTGTAGCCCGCGTATCCGACAATGCCGCCTACGGCGTCAATGTCCTGATCCGACGTCACAGTGCCGAAAACGGAAAGGTTCATAATCGTGCCGTCGTTGACGTAGCCGAACAGCCCGTAAGCTCCGGAACCGCTGTTCGCGGCGGGTATAGTGAGAGTCATACCGCTTATAGCTTTTCCGTTGCCGTCAAACGAACCGGCGAAATAGTTACTTGACGCGACGGGTGTGGGAATCACCCCGGTAGTAGTAATCAGATCGCGCCCGCCGCCAATCGGCGCCCAAAGGTTGCCGCCGGAGAGGTCGATGTCGTTCGTGAGAATGAAATAGTTCCCGCTGTAGCTGATGCCGCTGTTGACGTCCTGAAGCAGCTTCGCCAGCCCCGCGGCGTTGGAAATCGTGTACGGCGCCGCGGATGTACCGCTGCCGCCCCAGGTTCCCGGCGTCGCGCTTGTCCAGTAGTTTGCAGACCCCTTAGTCGTTATTGCCACTGTGGTATTTGCGTTAACGCCGCTGAGCGTATAGCTTCCGTCCGGGTTGGCCGTTACCGTACCGCTTGACGCGGTAGGCGGATTCGTGGTATCAAGCTCGTATCCCAAGTCGGGAACTATGGTGAAGTTAAGCGTACCGTTGTTAAGAATGGTACTCGTGGTAGTAGATACCCCGTTCACGCGCACCTGATCGCTGCCGCCCGAGAAAGCTACATTATAAATCTGTTCGGCTGTTATCGTGACAGTCGTATCCGCGGTGACGCCGCCGAGCTGGTAATTGCCGCCGCCGAGGTTAGTCACCGTTCCGTTGCTTGCCGCTACGTTCGCGATACCATAACCGGAAGCCGGCACAACAGAGAACGGAAGCGTGCCGCCGGCGTCAATCGTCGCCGACGTGATGATGTTGCCGTCCGTGTCGTAAACCGTCGCGTTTGCGCCGGTGAACGTGACATTGTAGGTCACTTGGGGAGATGTTGTGACGACTATCCTGTGGTTTGTCGTTACATTACTCAAAGTGTACGTTCCCGCAGCTGCACCTATGGGCGCTCCGTTGTCGCTCACGCCCGTTACCGTAAACCCGGTGTTCGCCGCTACGGTAAATGTCAGATTGCCGTTAGGCGCAACAGTCGCGTAGTTCACTTGCGCGGCGCCTACCGTAACTGTGGCGTTATCCGCGAAGAATGATACTATTTTATTTGCCGTCGATGCCAGTGTGAAGTAACTACTGGGGGAAGGCGTAGAGGATGTATAGGAATAATTCTGCGTCCCGGACGCGGTAGAATCCGATACAGCGATATATCCCGTCGTGCCTTCCGGCCCGTACAGATAGAGGTTGGTATTATCCGGGTTGGCTTTCCAGTTTTCCGGCGTATACGTCTGGCTTGCATTGTAATCGTACTGATTGAGCCCCACCTGATTGTAAACTACCGCAGGAGACTGTCCGTTCGGATTAAAAACCGCCGTCAGATTGCCGCTGATATCCAGCGATGAGACGCTTACCTCCGCGACATTCCCGTGCTGCGGATTTACCGGCGTCCCGTAGTTAATAGTCGCGGTGATCGCCGAGTTGTTGACTCCCGCGCCGCCCGGCCAATTGCCCCCGGCGTTCGGGTCTATGACAACTTTCAGAGAGCCGCCCGAGATAAACAGATTACCGGTCGTAGTGCCGCTGTCACCGCGCCCGATGGCGGAGCCGCTGAAATCCACATTGATGAGCGTCGAGCCGCCCGTTATGTAGACGTTACCCGCGCACTGCCCTTGGTTGCTCGCTCCAATAGCCGCGCCGCGCGCGTTCGTCTCGACGCAGAGAATACCGCCCGATATCGTTATATCGTCGTTTATCGTACCGGTAGTGTCGTCGCCGCCGATAGTGGCGCCGGTCTGCGTGCCCTTGGCGAATGTGTTGCCGCTCGCGAAAGTGATCGCGCCGCAAGCCTCAGTTGTGTTGCCGCCTATCGCGGCGGAACCGCTGCTTTTATAGAGGTAGAGGTTTGACGTGGACGTTCCGGTGATCGTCAGCGCACTCCCCTTGCCTACGTGAACCGCAGCAGCGTTGTTATAGCCGTTGCTCTCGAGGATAGCACTTGACCCGGACGCCACGGAAAGCGTGTTGCCCGCTCCCCTGAAATCAATGACGTTGCCGCCGCTATACGGCGACGAGGCATACACGTCTTGCAATATGAGATTTGCGCCTGTGTTCGGCGCCGTGCCCGCGATTTTTGCGTCGATAGTAAGCGCGGTGTTCGGCGTACTCGTTTGCAGCGTGCCGTTGCCGACGAGCGTGACCGCATCACTGGTTTCAAGATATATGACACCGTTTATCGCTCCGGGGTCGAGCTGGTAGCTGCCACCCGAGGTGATATGTGTGTCCGCTCCGATAGTCGGCGGCGCGTCAGTAGCTGGTGCCGATGCAGCTGATGCCGTGACGCCGAGTCCGGCGACCATTGAGAATACCATTGCCAGCGACAGGAACAGCGCCAGCAGCTTGCGCGTGTTTTGCTTTGTTTGCATTTGATTTGTCTCCCTTTCAATGAATTGTGTTTTCGCACCGCCCGCCTGTTCCACCAACACACGCTTGCGGGCAAGGCGGTGTTGTATGATCGTGAAAATGCTTTGAGCTCACTCGTAAATTTAAGCTCCGCAGCTTTCAATATCCGCCGCAGCTCCTGCTATCCTCCTTCCTCATCAGGTGCGGCGATGTCAATTTGCTCCGTTTCCCCTGTACACGGACTCAGGCGTTTTGCCTTTGTCTGGAAGGCACAGTCGTTTCCGACTGTCCCGTCAAGCGCCGGAGATCGGGCAAATTGCCCGAATAGGCGGGCGGATCGCCATCCGCCCCTACCGGCGCGAGGTACGCTCGGAGGCGTACTCGGCTGTTTTCCGGCTTTTGCAAAGCCTCGGATCGAACCGACAGGAACAACAGCTTCGGAGCAAAACGTACACTATTATATAATAGGTACGCGCGGTGGAATGGATATCGCGTATGTAAACCCTTTTTAGGGGGATTACCTGAGTTACAACCCCCGGCGCTTCGCGCCGACCCCTTCTCGGAAGGGGTCTTTGCCTATGTCCCGGCCCCTTCTCAGAAGGGGCTCCCGCCGCAGCGGGTGGGGTTGTACGCGCGGTGGGGTTGGGTCTCGTCCGCGCGCCATGCCGGTCCCTCACCGGCGCGCGCAAAAACGCGGCGCTCTTTCTCTAATGGTTTAGGAAGAAAGAGCGCCGCGGCCGGTGTTTTGAACCAAAACACATTCCGTGTTGTTCTTCCTTCTATACGGGTACGGACCGGGGATTTCCGTCCTGCGAAGGCGGCCATTGCCACCCTGTGAGCATTTCTGCGCAGGCGCCCGTCCGCAAATGAAAACGGCGGGGCTGAGAGGAACCTTGATGTGTGCTTATTCGGTTGGGGGGCGCGGCGCTTGCGCCGGGCCCACAGGCGGAGGAAGGTTCAGGAGCATTTGCCTGTTATTTACCCTGATTCCAATTGCCGGTATCCATTATATAGCGGAGGGGGGAGCTTGTCAATAGGCTGATGAAAAAATTTTTTTTTAGAATTTGAAAAATTTATGTTGACAAGGCCGCCGAGTGCTGTTATACTCTCGAAGTCTCTCTTTTTGAGGCGCTGTTGAGACGTGTGCCCGCAAGGGCCGCGCGTTCGGAAAACGGAGCCGAAAGGCAAAGAGGAAAGAGAGCGATGCGGTGAACCGGGAGATTGCGGGCGCGTATACGTCCGGTAACTTTCGGGGAGTATGTCCGGGGAAGGCTCGCAAGCGCGCGTGTTTCCTGTAATCGGGCGGCTGAGAAACGCTTACTGCGGCTGCGTGGATACGTATATCGCGCGCGCGTTGACTGCCGGAAAAAGCCGAAATTTGAATTCGGATTTGGCTTTGCCGGCTTGTTTTACAAAGCGCGAATGATACGCACGGCGGCGCGTACAGAAATTCTCACCCGAAACGGACTGCCGCGCGGCGCTTTACGCCGCGGCGGACAAA
>JAISAA010000151.1 GCA_031266955.1 Oscillospiraceae bacterium
GCGTCCTCCCGGTAGGCTCCGCGCGTCAGCGCGATTTTCTGCCACTGGCCGCCGCTCAGGTTGTTGCCGCTCGCGCTGAAGCTGCCGACTATTTCGTCCAGGCCCTCCGGCTGCGGCTCTATAAATTCCCACGCGCCCGTGCGTTCGCAGAGTGCTTGAAGCTCTCCGTCGCTTATATTACGCGTGTCCGAAACGGTGATATTTTCGCGCAAGCTCGCTTCGTAGCGCGCGAAATCCTGAAACACCGCCGAGAGTGTTTTTCGCGTCGCGGATAAGCGCGCGTGGATGTCCTCGCCGCCCATTTCGATTTTGCCGGCGTCAGGCTCATACATCGCGGTCAGCAGACTGACAAACGTGGATTTTCCGGAGCCGTTCTCGCCGACGATGGCGACCTTTTCGCCCTCGCGGATGCGGACGTTGAGGCCGTGCAAAATCTCGCGCTGTGTGTTCGGATACGTGAAGCTGACGTTTTGGAAGTCAATATCGAACTTTTCGCGAGGCAAAGCGTTCTTGTCGCGTTTTTCATAGTCGAGCTCGTCGAGGTAGAAAAAGTCCTTCATATACTTGGCGTCTCCGACGAACTGCGCCGCCGCGATAAATATCTGCGCCGTCACCGTTTGAAGCTGCCCCGCCATCGTGAAAACGAGCATAAACGCGCCAATCCCGACGGCGGGAGCGTCAAATATGCGCCGCGCCGCGATAAGCAGGATAAACACAAAAACGCCGCTGCGGAATATGTCCGCGAGCGAGTTGAACAGCACGTGACGGCGCGTCATTTCGTTCTTTTTCGCGCTGTAGATTCTGTTGTAATCGACGTTCTTTCGTCTCAGCCACGGGTACGCGCCGAAAAAGCGGACTTCGTTTAAGGACTGCGGCCAGCAGGCTTCAAAAAAGTACGCTATCGCCATCAAGCTCTCGTGTATCCATTTCGTCTTTGTCAGATACTCCTCGTCCTTTTGAAAATACGCCAGCACAACGGCGGGAATACACGCGCCGACAAGGATCACAACGATCCAAATATCCACTCCGAGCAGCACCGCGACGATGCTGACAAACGTAATGATATTTTGCAGCCACGCCATTATGCTCGTAATGCTGTTTGCCACGCGCCGGCCCGCCGCCGTATTCACAAAGTAAATGCGCTCCTTGAAGTTGTCGTAGCTCTCGACGTATTTGTACTTCACGTCGCACGTCACGCGCAGTACGCGCTCCTTCATATAGCTCACGGCGTTCAGCTCGTCAACGCGCGTGATATAGTCGCGCAGGGTATTCCACGCGAGCTGGACGATATACAGCGCGGCAAGCATCGCAAAAACGACGAGCGCGGAGACCGCCGACGCCTCGCCCTTGTTATAGACCGCTTGGATTTCATTCGAGAAATCGCGCACCCACACGGACACAAGCATCGGAAGAAACGCCATAGGAAACCCGAGCAGATTGATTACGACAGAGCCGGCGCCGCGGATATTAACGCTGACAGCAAGCGCCTTGACAAATATTTTACGCGCTTCGGCGAACGTGAGCTTTTCCTCTCCGCGCGCCGTCGGGTGTTCGTTCCATTTAGCCATTTTGCAAGTCTCCTTTCGCGGCGCTCGCCGTGTTGTACCACTGCGCCTGCTCGTTAAAGAATTTTGCGTACAGCCCGCCTTTTGCCATAAGCTCGCCGTGAGTCCCGGTTTCCGCGAGCTCGCCGTCGTTTAGCATAATGATTTTATCCGCCATCCGCGCGAAGCCGACGCGGTGGCTGATGAGTATAGCCGTGCGCCCGTCGAGCAGCTTTTGAATATTCGTGAACTGCTCCATTTCGGCTATCGGGTCGAGCATACTCGCCGGTTCGTCGAATATGAGCACGTCTCGGTTGCTCATATACGCCCGCGCCGAGGCGACGCGCTGCTTTTCCCCGCCGGAGAGCTCCGTGCCGGTCGGGTCCTGAAACTTGCCGAGCAAGGTGTCTATGCCCCGCGGCAGCTTTTCAACGACGCGCTCCGCGCCGCCGAGACGTATCGCCTCGCGGATTTTCGCCTCGTCGTCCATGTCCTCTACGGCGCCGACGCCGACGTTCTCGCGCAGCGGTGAGTGAAATATATAGTAATTTTGAAAAAACACGCCGATTTTGCTCCGCAGAAAATCGCGTTTGTACTCTCCGAACTCGCGTCCGAACAGCTTCAAAGTCCCGCCGTCGGGCTTGTACATATCGAGCAAAAGCTTTACAAGCGTCGATTTACCGGAGCCGTTCGCTCCTACGAGCGCGACGACCTCTCCCTTGTTGACCTTAAAGCTTATTCCCTTGATCGCCGGCTTATCAGCGTATGAGAACGTGAGCCCGTCCGCCTCGAATACCGTGTTTTCATCCGCCGGGGCGCCGGCCTTACCCGCGTCGGCCTCCGGATCGTGCATCGGCGCGATTTCAAAGAAACGGCGCTGCTTGTCGAGCGCGTCCAAACCGCTGTCAAAGCGCACGATATGCCCCGCCGTGCCGCTCACGGTGTTATACAGGTTCAGGCACAGCGTAAACAGCACGAGAAACGCGTCCGGCGTCATCGCCCCGCGCGTCACTCCCGCAACACTAACGCCGACCGTGATAATCAGGAAAACATAAAACGCCGCCCCGCTGACAAAATCGCGGATCGACGCCGCCTTTATCTTGCGCTTATCCCTCGTAAGCTTATCGTTGAACGGCTTTCGCCACTGGCTCACTATCGCGTCGGTATTCTCATAGATGCGTGCTTCCTTCGCCATGCCGGGTGATTCGCTGAGCTTTTCGTAATACTCAACCATTCGGTCGTTTTGAAAGTTAAGCCGCTCGTCTCGGCGTATCTGTCCCATAAAAGAGAAGCTTAAGACAAACACTCCGGCGGTATACACGATAGAAATCGCAAAAATAAGCCGCGACACGCCAAACGCGACGGCAAGCAGCGCCGCGATAGAAATCACCTTTGAGAGAATTGTGCACGCCCCGACGAGAAAATCCGTCAGCGAGCCGGCGCGCAGATAGCAGAAATTCCACGCGTCGTTTATATCCTTTTTCAGCAGGTCGGTCATATCCACCCGCTGGATGTTGTCCATTATCATATGGCACGTTCCGATGTAATACGTATCGTACATCATCAGATAAATCAGGTCTCCGTTGATCCGCGCCGACAGTCCTATCGCTATCATCAGCGCCCCGAGCCCGATTATCGGCGGCGCGGCGTCCGCGTATGAATACGCCCCGCCGCCGAGAAAGCCGCTGATCACCGACAGCGACTGTTGATTGAATTTCAACGCGACTGCGGGCAGCACGGCGAGCAACGCGCTGAGCGCGTACCACAGTAGCATAGTGCGCTTGTCTATGCGCCACGCCGTGCGGAACGCCCACGCGACCGTTTTTAATTTACTTTTCATCGGGCGCTATTTTTCGTCCGTCACAAGCGTCTTTATCACCGTAGATAAGCTCGCCACCGATTGCAGGTCGGACGGGATAACTATCTTTGTCGCCCTGCCGTTGGCGACTTTCGCGAGCGTTTCGTAGCTTTTCAGCATTATTGCCTTGTCTGACGGATTGGCCTCGTTGATTTTCATCAGGCCGGCGGCGACGGACGTCTGCACGCGCTCTATCGCCTCCGCTTCGCCCTCGGCCTCTCGTATCTTAACTTCCTTTTCGGCTTCCGCGGCGAGTATTTTAGACTGCTTGTCGGCCTCGGCGGCGAGTATGACGGATTCTTTCTGTCCCTCGGCGACAAGTATCGCGCTGCGCTTTTCGCCCTCCGCGCGCAGTATGGCCTCGCGGCGCTCGCGCTCGGCCTTCATCTGTTTTTCCATCGCGTCTTGTATCTCGCGCGGCGGGATGATGGATTTCAGCTCCACGCGGTTCACCTTTATGCCCCACGGGTCGGTCGCCTCGTCGAGGATAACGCGCATCTGAGTGTTTATCGTGTCGCGCGAGGTCAGCGTCTGGTCGAGCTCTAAGTCGCCGACTATGTTGCGCAGCGTCGTCGCCGTAAGGTTTTCGATGGCGGACATCGGGCGCTCCACGCCGTATGTATAGAGCTTGGAGTCTGTGATCTGAAAATAGACGACGGTGTCTATCTGCATTGTGACGTTGTCCCGTGTTATAACGGCCTGCGGGGCGAAGTCCGCGACCTGCTCTTTCAGAGATATCTGGCGCGAGAGCCTGTCGATGAACGGGATTTTGACGTGCAGACCCGTGTTCCACGTCGCGTAGTAAGCGCCGAAGCGCTCTACGACGCGCGAGTACGCCTGCGGGATGACTTTGATATTCGATACGATGACAAGCAGGATAAATACCGCGAGAGCTCCGAGAATGTAAACAGTCGTCATTTCATTTTCCCTCCATTACTTTTATTGCACTTTTATTGTTTCGGCTTTTTCGTCTTTTGCCTCTTGCAGTACGATCAACTTCGCGCCCTCGATGGCGAGTACGCGCACACGCTCTCCCGCAGGGATCACCGCGCCCTCGGCGCTTCCCCGCGCGACGGCGCTCCAGACGAGACCGTTGACCTTGACCTGCCCGACGTCGCCGCCCGCAATGTCGCGGACTACGACGGCTGTTTCCCCAATCGCCCGGTCGGCGTTTGTCGGCGTCTGCGGAAGCCGTATCTTGCCGGGGCGCGCAAGACGGCGGGAGAGCGGACGCAGAGTCGCCACGAGAACCGCGGACGCGACGATAAAGACGAGGATCTGCAGCCCTATAGGCACGCCGATCAGCGCCAATACCGTCGCCGCCACGGCGGCGAGGGAAAACCAGATGCTCACGAATTGCGTTGTTCCCGCCTCAAGCGCCGCAAGCGCGACGGCGAGACCGAGCCAGATTACCGCTTGTATGTTCATAGACCCACCTCCATTTACGTATTCTATCATTTTCGCGCGCGAAAGTCAAATAAAATTGTCGGTATTTGACGAAGTGCGATCCTTCTTGCCTAAAACCGGAGCCATTGCGCCTATACGCTTGCGCCGCCGGGCTTTACAGCAGTGTATCAAGAGCCATCATCACGGCAAAGCCGAGCACGGCGCCGATAGTCGCGAGATTGCTGTGCTCGCCGCCGCCCTGCGCCTCCGGTATAAGCTCCTCGACGACGACAAAAATCATCGCGCCCGCCGCGAACGCCAGCGCGTAAGGCAAAATCCCCCGGATAGAAACGGCGAGCGCCGCGCCGAGCATCGCGGAAAGCGGTTCTACAATTCCGGACGCCTGCCCGACGAAAAAGCTTTTCGCGCGAGACAGCCCCTCGCGCCGCAGCGGAACCGACACCGCCGCGCCCTCGGGGAAGTTTTGTATGCCGATCCCGACCGTCAGCGCCACGGCGGACGCGAGCGCATCCGGGTTCAGCGCGGCGGAGCCGAACGCCACTCCGAACGCCAGCCCCTCCGGGATATTGTGAAGCGTTATCGCCATAACGAGTAGCACGCTGCGCTGCCAGCCGGATTTGACGCCCTCCGGCTTCGCGTCCGCCGCCGCGTGCAGATGCGGCAAAAGCCTGTCGGCGGCGTGCAGGAACGCCCCGCCGAGCAGAAAACCGATTATAGCAGGAAACGCCGTCTCGCTCATTTCTATCGCCGGGGCAAGCAGCGACCAGAAGCTGGCCGCGATCATGACCCCCGCGGCAAAGCCGAGCATCGTGTTCAAAGCCTTACGGCTGAAATCCTTGAAGAAAAAAACCGTGGCCCCGCCGAGGGCCGTGAGCCCCCAAGTGAAAAGACCTCCGAGCAGCGCCCGCGTGACAGGAGACATAAAGAACCTCTTTCAAATCAAAAAAACAAAGCTACGGCGCAACGTCGATTATATCGAGCCCGCGGCGGAAAGCGTAGCCGCGCGTATACATCGTCCCGCCGAAGCGCCCGTCGAACACCGTGACTATCACGGACGAGCTGTCCACCATATAGCGGTTGCGCCGCGCCATACAGTCCTTTGTATAACGGCGGCTTATATACGTCTCTATATCGCAGCCGGACAGCAGCCCGAAATAGCGTTCGCGCCAGGCGTCCGTCCATTTCTCCGGCTGCTCGGCGCACGGCAGCGCCGCCTCGACGACGACGTCGCCGTTTATCCCGCGCAGGGCGAGCGCCGCCTCACAGAAATATATGTCGCAGCCGCGGGCCATACCACAGATAAAGCGGCGGCGTCCGGAAATGTACAGCGCTTCCGCGATGTGGAACAGCCGCCGTTTAAGCTCGCGGCAGCGCGCGTCGTCCTCGCGCTCGCCCCACGGGAGCTTTTCGGGGCGGTAGCCGGAAAAGCAGCAGGTTTCTTCCTTTGTATAGCTTGAAGCCGTCATTTGGCGCACCTCTACGGGTCTTTCACACGTGCGTTTT
>JAISAA010000159.1 GCA_031266955.1 Oscillospiraceae bacterium
AAGGAGTCTCTGCCTATGTGTCTTTCAACCGCGTATTCCCGCGTAAAATCCCCGGAAACGATCATGGCAAAAAACATAACGAAAATCACCTTTGAAGATGACGAGATCGTCCTCACGGACTTGATGGACGAAGAGCTTCGCGTCCCGGGGCGCCTTTCTCTGGTGGACCTTGTAAACGGCCTCGTCATAATAGACGCGGAGGACTGAAGCTATGCCGAACAATCCGCTCGTAGTCGCCGTCGCCGGCAAGGGCGGCACGGGAAAAACAACGGTCTGCGGGATGCTGATACGGCATCTCGCGAAAAAGGGCAAGCGCATCCTCGCAGTGGACGCCGACCCGAACTCAAATCTCAACGAGGTGCTCGGCATCGAATTGCCGGTCTCCCTTGGCGACATCCGCGAGACGATGGCGCAGAGAGAGCTTAACGGCGACCCGATCCCCGGCGGTATGACGAAGCAGGAGTACGCCGAGTTTATGATGGGCGACGCGCTGACCGAGGAAGACGACTTCGACCTTCTCGTCATGGGCCGCACCCAGGGAGAAGGCTGCTACTGCTACGTAAACGGCGTATTGAAAACGCAGATAACCCGCTATTCCGGCGCTTATGACGTCGTCGTCGTGGACAACGAGGCGGGCCTGGAGCACATCTCGCGCGGCACGCTGCCGCACATCGACATCCTGCTTATGGTCTCCGACTCCTCCCGCCGCGGGATACAGGCCGTCGGCCGCGTTTCGCGGATGGTGGAGGACTTAAAGCTCAGCCCGAAAACAAGCGGCCTTATCGTAAACCGCGCGCCCGAAGGCGCGCTCGACGGTGGGATTTTGGAGGAAATAAAGCTCCAAAATCTAACGCTTCTCGGCGTGCTGCCGCAGGACGAAAACGTTTATAAATTCGATACCGCGGGACGCCCGTCGGCGGACGTGCCGGACGATTCCCCGGTAAAGCTCGCGCTGCGTCAAATAACAGACAAGCTCGGACTTTGAAATTTCACGCGATATAAATCAAACTCTATGAAGGAGGAACACAACAATGGGAGCTCTCACAGATCTTATTTACAACGGCGCGAACGCCGTAGCCGGCCTTACGGAGGCCGCGGTGAACGACGCGATAGCGTCAGGCGGCGCGGATACCGCGGTCGCTTTCCCCGACACCGCGTATTTTCTGCCGACCATTTACGCCGCCACGGGAGTAAAGGTCAAAACGCTCGGAGACCTTACGGCCTGTGTCGGCGTGCTGAAAAGTCTCATCACGAATAAAGACGAGCTGGGCGACGCGTTGAACGCCGGGCTCGCCACAGCCGTCGGCGCCGAGATACTGCAAGCCCTGCGGTATATCGGGGGCGCGCCCGCAGACGACGACGGCGGGATCGGCTTTGTGCCGGACCCGGTCATACGCTCGCTCGGCGTGCCGCTCGTTACGGGGGACATTCCTGGCGTCGCCGTCGTGCTCGGCGAGGCCGCCGACCCGAAAACCGTCGCACACGTCGTCAAGGACTATCAGACGAACGGGCTGCTCACGTTCCTCGTCGGCAAGGTCATCGACCAATGCGCCGAGCAGGGCGTAAAAATGGGGCTGGATTACCGCGTCGTGCCTCTCGGCCGCGGCGTCACCGCCGTGACGCACGTCGTCACCGTGGCGATACGCGCGGCGCTGATATTCGGCGCCGTACAGCCGGGCGATCTCGCAGGACTTCTCGCGTACACAAAAGAGCGCGTGCCCGCGTTCGTGAACGCCTTCGGCGCGCTCGACGAGGTGACGGTCTCCGCCGGGGCGGGAGCTATCGCGCTCGGCTTCCCCGTGATCGTCGATTCCGACCTCGGGGATATTCAGGTGCCCGGCGCGCTTGTCTCCGTAACGGACCACGCCGAGACCGTGCGGACGTCGTTAGAGCTGCGCGGGATCAAGGTAAAAGCCAAAAATATCGACATCTGTATGGGCTTCGCCTCCGCTTTCGAGGGCGAGATCATCAAAAAAGCGGACACGCAGGCGGAATTTTACTCCGGAAACAATCCCACGGCGGAGCTTGTCGTCCGGCGTAACGCGGACGAGATCGAGGATGGAAAGATCACGGTGATCGGCCCGGATATAGACGGCGATGCGCTGGTCGAGCTTCCTCTCGCGACTTACGTCGAGGTCGCGGGCTCTAAAATGCAGACGGATTTCGAGCCCGTCATAGAGCGCAAGATACACCATTGGTTCAACTACGTCGAGGGCGTTATGCACACGGGCCAGCGCAACCTTTTCCGCCTGCGCGTGTCGCGAGACGCCTACGCCGCGGGCTTTAGATTAAAAGACCTCGGCAAGGTCATATACCACGAGATTATGGACGAATTCGACGCCGTCGCCGATAAATGCCGGGTGACACTGATAACGGATGTTGCGCGCGTGCGCGAGATACTTGAAAAAGAGGCGATGCCGCGTTACCGCGCGCGCGACGAGCGGCTGGACGCCATGACGGACGAAAGCGTCGATACGTTTTACACCTGTACGCTGTGTCAGAGCTTCGCGCCGAGCCATTGCTGCGTCGTGACGCCCGAGCGCCTCGGTCTCTGCGGCGCCGTATCCTGGTTAGACGCCAAGGCCACGAAAGAGCTCACGCCCGCCGGTCCTAACCAGCCGATAGCCAAGCAGGGCGTTATAGACGAGCGTCTCGGAGCGTATGAATCCGTAAACGCGTCGGTTTTCGAGGCGACGCGCGGCGCCGTCGGCAGCGTCACGCTCTATTCGATACTCGAGGACCCGATGACCTCCTGCGGCTGCTTTGAGTGCGTCTGCGGCATAATCCCGGAGGCAAAGGGCTTTTTCATCGTAAACCGCGAGTACGCGGGCACGACGCCGAGCGGAATGAGCTTCGGCGAGCTGGCGAGCATGACGGGCGGCGGCGTACAGACGCCGGGCTTTATGGGCCACGGGCGGCACTTCATCGCCTCCAAAAAATTCGCCTTCGCGGAGGGCGGCGCGCCGCGTATCGTCTGGATGCCGAAGGAACTGAAAGACGACGTGCGTCCCCGGCTCGACAAGACCGTAAAAGAGCTCTACGGTATCGACGGCTTCACCGATAAGATCTGCGACGAAACAATAGCGACTGACATCGACGAAGTGCTCGCGTATCTGCAATCAGCCGGCCACCCCGCATTGGAGCTGGCGGATATTATGTGACTGCGCCGCAGCGGTGCATAATAAAGTGTTTCTCGTAATTTTCGCGTTCTTGAGCTCCGTATCCGGTCTGCTGCTGTTCCTTGCTGTCACGGCTTGCCGGCGGATGGGTGGCCGAACCGGATACGGAGTACGTGGAACCTATCGGCGTTGACGAGTATCAGGGGCACGGCGGAATGAAAATGTCGATGTGGAAATTCCGTTGACGAATCAATGGAATTGTGCTATGATAATATTACTTCAGCGAAAGGCGGTTGATGCGCGTGCGTCCGTACGAGACACCTGAAATACAAGATGAGCTGAATATCATTAAAGAGAGTGTGCTGCAAGTTGTGCCGGACACCGAGGCAATTTACATCTTCGGCAGCTACGTCTACGGCGAGCCGCACAAAGACAGTGACCTCGACATCTG
>JAISAA010000178.1 GCA_031266955.1 Oscillospiraceae bacterium
GACGAAGGCCTGCAAGACATCTTCGATGACACGATGAAGATCGGCAAGGCGGATATGGAGCGGGCGCTGCTGCCGCGCGCCTGCGATATGCTGCGTTATTTGAAGAAGGCGGAGAAAAGAGTTCGCGCATACGGCGACCCAATCTATGCCCGCGTTTATCTGTTAGAGTTTGCGAAAGCTCTGGCGGAGACGGAGGCGTGCCTCAACTACAAGGCGCCTGCAAAGGAACCGCTGTCGCAGGCGTCGGCTCTTAACCCCTCTTTGATGCAGCGCTTTTATGAGTATCCCATGAACAACGCGCTCGATCAGGACGCCGTTTTGGCGCTTATAAAAGAGGGCTATGAGTACATAGATTCGCATCTTGACGTCATATGCGGGCGATTGCTGAAATTTTTGTCCTCAGACGGCGAACCCAAACGTGCAAGCGTCATCAGAGAATATTTCAGGGCAAGGGTGATGCATATCACCGAATATTTGTACGAAAAAGGGATTATCGAAAAAATAAGCGTCCCGATCCGTATAACGCCAAACGGCCGCCAGGTCGTCGAAGAAATCGCGTACATTTACGAGGGGTAGGAGGGTGAAAGCAATGCAAAGAACGACAATTGAGGTCAAAGGCGCCGCGCAGAACAATCTGAAAAATATCGACATAGAAATCCCGAGGGATAAGCTCACGGTCATCACAGGCGTTTCCGGATCGGGCAAGTCGTCGCTTGCGTTCGACGTGATCTACGGCGAAGCGCAGAGGCGATTTTTGGATTCGGTGTCCAATTTCGCCAAAACGCGCATAGCGCAAGTGAAACGGCCACGCGTGGACGCCATAAACGGCCTTTCGCCCGTGGTGGCTATCGAGCAGATAAAGGGCAGCAAAAACCCGCGTTCCACAATCGGCACTATAACGGATATTAACGACTTTATGCGCCTGCTGTTCGCCACAGCCGGACGCGGGCACTGTCCCGAATGCGGCTGCGAGCTGGAGCAATTCACCGCGGCGCAAATGGCGGAGCGTATGGCGAGTCGTCACGGCTCCGTTTTTACGCTGTCCACTCCCATACAGAAAACGGAAAGCTACACCGCGCTTTTTGAGCGCGTGCGGGGGGGCGGCTTTAAGAATGTTTTGATCGACGGCAAGGCTTACGCGGCGACCGACGACTTGATCGAGCTGCTTGACTTGGACGAATCAGCCGACCACGCCGTCGAGCTCGTTGTAGACAAATTCACGGTAAGGCCGGGGATGTACATCCAAATCGCCAAGTCCATCGACAAGGCGATGGAAAATGTCAACCACAGCCTTATGCTTAAAATCGAAGGGGGCGACCCGTCGTTTTACAAGGGCTTCGCCTGTGAACATCATCATTACGCGCTGTATAAGCTCACGCCTCCGCATTTCTCGTTTAGAAGCGACGAAAACGCCTGCCCCGTCTGCAACGGCGTCGGCGTCACTCATTTGATCGAGCCCCGTTTTTTGGCTGTGAATCCCTCGAAAAGCATATCTCAGGGCGCGCTTCATAAGAGCGCGTTCAGCCGTGTCAACAAGGAGAGCTACGACGCCGTCCTGCTTTACAGCTTGGGGGCGCATTACGGTTTTGATCTGGATACGCCCTACAAGGACATACCCGACGCGGCAAAGGATATACTGCTTTTCGGTACAAAAGGCGAAAAAGTCCCGCTTCGGTTGCCGCCCGGCTTTTCCGCAAAGTACGCTTGGGCGGAAGGCAAGCTGCGCAGCCACGAGGGCTTTGTCCGCAAGCTGCAAGACAGATATCACGATTATATGCGCCCGGGGAAAAACCGCGATATTTTCGAGCCCAATTTCATTAACGAAATAATGATCGAAAAAACCTGCCCGGCCTGCTCCGGCTCGCGGCTGCTCCGTCACCGGCTGGATATCACCGTGGGCGGCTATAATATCGACGCCCTCTGCCGTATGACCTTGGGAGAGCTTGTGCCGGCGCTTAAAGCTTTGCAATTCCCAGAACCCATGCGGCAAGCGGCGCAGAACATCGCGGCGGAGATCATCAAACGCGTGCAGCTTCTGATCGACGTGGGGCTGCACTATTTAAGCCTCGCCAGACGCAGCGATTCCATCTCCGGCGGGGAAATGCAGCGTATAAAAATGTCCGCGCTGATAAGCTGCGAGCTGATGGGGATGCTGTATGTGATGGACGAGCCGAGCATCGGACTGCACCCGAGTGATTCCCACAGAGTGCTTTCGGTCATTAAGCGTCTGCGTGACCTCGGCAACACCGTGCTGGTGGTCGAGCACGACTTGGGCACGATGCGCGAGGCCGATTACCTGATCGAGCTCGGTCCGGGCTCGGGTATAAACGGCGGTACCGTCACAGCAAAAGGCGATTACAACAGCTTTGTAAATCAGCCCGGCTGTATCACGGCGGATTACCTTTCGGGCAGAAAAACCATCGTCCCGTCCGCAAACAAGCGCGCGCCCGGCGACAAACGGCTGACAATACGCGGCGCGAGAGCGAACAATCTGAAAAACGTTACGGTGGACATCCCTCTCGGTCTTTTTATATGCGTGACGGGGGTCTCAGGCTCCGGCAAAAGCACCCTTATTCACGAGGTATTGGTAAAAAATCTGAAGGTGCTGAAAATGTCCGCCCGGATACAGCCCGGAGACGCGGATTCGATCACCGGGTACGAAGATATCAACCACGTCATCAATGTGGACCAGTCCCCTATCGGGCGCGGCAGTAAATCCAATCCCGCAACCTACGTCGGGCTGAGCGAAAGGATACGCAGCTTGTTCGCCGGGCAGGAGGAAGCCGTGAAATTGGGCTACACCGCCTTGGATTTCAGCCTTTCGCACGCAAACGGCTGCCGCTGCGAATACTGCGCGGGCGACGGCGTCCTCACCACGGACCTGCAATATATGGCGGACGTCGAGAGCGTTTGCCCGGTCTGCAAGGGTCGGCGCTTTTCCGAGGAGGGGATGAAAATCAAGCTCGACGGAAAAAGCATTGACGAGGTGCTTGATATGTCCGTGGAAGAAGCTTTGCTATTTTTTCAGCACGACAAGTATCTGCGGCATAAGCTTGCGGTTATGAATGAGTTCGGGCTGGGATACCTGAAATTAGGGCAGCGCGCCACCACGCTCTCCGGCGGCGAGGCGCAAAGAGTAAAGCTGTCATATGAGCTTGCGAAGATCAAGAAAGGCAGCCACAACCTCTACATATTAGACGAACCGACGACCGGACTTCATATGGCCGATATCCAGCGGATGCTCGATGTTATAAACCGCTTGGTTGACGGCGGCCATACGGTTATCGTAATCGAGCACAACACAGATGTGATGAAAGCCGCCGACTATATCATCGATATGGGCCCCGAAGGCGGGAACGAGGGCGGCTACGTGCTGGCCGCCGGCACGCAGAAAGACGTCGCCGAATGCGAAAGCTCCCGCACCGGAGCGTTTTTGGCATAGCTTCAACGTGCCCTCGCGCGCAAGCGCGTTCCCCGTGCCCGCAGGCACGGCAAATCAAACGTCCGCCCGGCACGGGCGGCGCTCTAAAAATAATTGTTGCAAAGTGTAAAATTATGTGCTAAAATCTGTTTGTGGAGCCAGTAAAATGGGCCGCAGCGGTCGTGAGGTGTTTCGACCACTTTCACGACGCAAGTAGGGACGAACATAAACAATCAAGCCTACGAGCACGGTTTCCCGCCGCCACAGCGCGCTTTTAGTATACACCTCTTTTTGAGTGTTTACAACGCATAAGTGCATAGCTGCGCCGAGCGAGGATCCTAAATAAACGCTGAATATTTGCGCAACGCCGCCGCGATACCGCGCGGCGCGGCGCGGATTTTTGGGCGCGTAGGTAAACAGGGCGTTTCGCCCGTTCCCTGCGCGCCCATTTGCTGGTTTCCCCGGAAGCGCCGTAACGCCGCAGGCATCCGCTACTTTCAGATTTCATTTGTGTTACAGTTCTCCTCAAATTATTGACATCGCAGGTAAAATAAAATAGTATTGCGACGTCTCACGCTTGTGCGCGGGAAAAATTTTTGAAAGGAGTGATTTTTATGCTGATACGGGTGATTTCAAGCTGATTCTATTTTAACTATGGAGGGACTATGAAAACGGAAGAAAACAGACAAGGCCAAGAAAAATCGCAAAAGAAAGCGCAGAAGAAAACATTTAAACAACGACTTATCTCCGCGAAGGAATCCTTCAAAAACCTCGGCTTCCTGCTCTCGCTGTACCGCAAATACGCGCTCGCCTATCTGATCATCACGGTCAGCTTATGGGCGTTTTGGGGAATGGCGAACTCGCTGATCAGCGTCTACATCAGCCGCGTCGTCGTCGGGAAGATAGAGGCGAAGTCGCCCTATCTCGCGATTATCGCCGCCGCCGGGCTGCTGTACGGACTGTCCGCGCTTCTCTCGATAATGACAAACGCGCTCTCTTATCTGTACCAGTATCCGAGAAACGGGCTGATACTGCGCAAGGTAAACCGCGAGATATTCGTAAAGGCGATGAACACAGACTATAAATATTACGACTCGCCGGAGTTTTACAACGACTTCACATGGGTGTCGTCAAATCTCGGAAATCAGATGGAGCAGTCGCGGAACATACTCGAAAATCTTGTGCAGAGCTTCACGACGTTCGTCGCTATGACGGCTTATTTATCCGTAGTGGGGCCGTGGGTGCTCGCTGTGACCGCCGCGGGCGTTCTCGTCAGGGGCGTGCTGCAATATAAAAGCATTTCGCTCGATTATTCGCTTAGTGACAAGCTCAATCCGCACCAAAGAACGATGACCTACATAAACCGGATGTTTTACACGAAAGAGCCCGCGGCGGACATCAAGACGACTCGCGTGCGCGACTATTTGCTCCGCACGTATGACAAGGCGTCTGACACGATGTATAAAACGCACCTCTCGGCGAACGTAAAGATGTTTTTGCTTGACGCTATGAGTTCGTTAGCAAATCAAATCGTGACCGTATGCGTGATTGCGCTCATAGTAAAGAGTGTCATCGCCGGAGAGACGGCGGACATCGCGCTGTATACGTCGCTGCTCATAGCGTCGCAGCAGATGAACAGCGCTATGTGGAGCGTGTCATATCAGCTTACACAGCTCGGGCGCGTCTCAAAATATACAAACCGCATACGCAAATTCTTCGAGACGGAGTCCGTAATTGAGATAACGGACGGCGTTGGCGCGGACATTCCGGACTGTCCTCTGTCCGTCGACTTCACGGACGTGACGTTCGCCTACGGCGAGGTCGACGCCGAGGTTGAGCGGCTGAACGAGAAGTTTGGCAAGAGCGAAGCCTCCCCGTGGGAGAAAACACGTTCCGAGGACGATCCGAAAGAGCACAAGCCCGTGATAGAGCGCTTCGATATGCACGTCAAGGCGGGCGAAAAAATAGCCATCGTCGGCGAAAACGGCGCGGGCAAAACGACGCTCACAAAGCTGCTGCTGCGCCTGTACGACGTGAGCGGCGGCGAGCTTATGCTCGGCGGGCGCGATATAAAGGAATACGACGCGCGTAAGCTGCGCGACGCCGTGGGCATAGCGTTCCAGCAGGGCCAGACATTCGCGCTGCCGCTGTCCGAAAACCTGCGCATATACCGCGACGCGGACGACGAGGAGCTGCGCGATATCCTGCGAAAGGTCGGCCTTTCCAAGCTGCTCGAAAACAAAAAAGGGCTGGACGCCCAAGTGACGCGGGAGTTTGACGACGGCGGCATAATGCTCTCCGGCGGCGAAATGCAGAAATTCGCGCTCGCGCGGCTGCTGACGGGCCGCTTCGGCCTCTTGATACTCGATGAGCCGACGGCGTCGCTCGACCCGCTCGCCGAATACGAGCTGAACAAAATGATACTCGACCGCTCTCGCCCCGAGACGACGATAGTGATCGCCCACCGCCTTAGCACGATACGCGACGCCGACCGCATTTATCTTGTGGACGGCGGGCGCGTCGCCGAGTGCGGCAGCCACGATGAGCTTATCGCCCTTGGAGGCAAGTATGCTGAGATGTTCACAAAACAGGCGGAGAAGTATGTTGAGTAAAATAAACGCCGCGCTTATTTTTTACGCGTTTTGCGCCTGCGCGGCGCGGCGCCCCATTTCTTTGCGGAAAGAAATGGGGGAAAGAACCGCCAAAGGAAGTGTCCTTTGGAATCCTCTGAATCGCGGTGGCTTACGGGGGTTGTTTGCAGTCGGTGGGCGCGGCGCTGTCATTTGCAGACTGTATCGGGGGGCGTGGTGCGGCAGCGCTCTGTGTCCACACGCGAATCGGCTCGTTTCGCTGCCGCCCTGCTGTGCAGACGGAAAGAGGGACTCCCCCGCCGCATTTCCCCGTCCCGTAGGGGCGACCGTCCCGGTCGCCCGCGTCGCGGCAAATGCCGCGTTCCCCGTGCCTGTCGCGCTCTGCGCGACGTGATTATTATCAGCGCCCGGAACGGGAGCGCACGTACAATCAAACATAATTTCAATTTGTCAAAGCCAAATTCAAATTTGAAAACAAGGGGATAAGGTAAGGTAATGAAAAGATTTCAAAAACTGCGTTATATCACGTTTCTACTAAAACCGTACTGGAAACACGGCAAAATGTATCCGCTTATGACCCTGATAATGCAAGCGGTGCTCCAACCGCTCAGCAGCACTGTTAGCGTGCTGCTTCCCAAAGCGGCGATAGATTCCGTGACAAACGGCAGTTCGACGGCGCGGACGCTGGCTACGGTCGGCGCGTACACCGCTGTAATTATCGTCATCGCTATTTTGACGCGAATAATTTCAAACACTTCACAGGCCGTGATGCAAATAGAAATACAATACGCGATACAGCTTGAAGTCAACGAAAAAGCGATAGGCACCGATTTCAAGTATTACGACAACCCGGAATTTTTCTCGCAATTCACATATGCGCAGCAATATTTCGCAATGTATTCAAATAATGCCGTTATGCAGGTCACACAGATGGTCGGCGCCGTTTCGAGCATAATAGCGATGGGCGCGATCATAGCGTCGGCCGAGCTTTCGCTCATTTTGGTTTCGGTCATATTCGTTATTCTGAGTATGATTCTGCGGCTTCCGCAGACAAAAGGCTCGGTGGAACTTTCAGCCAAGTTGACCGATCAAAGCCGCTTCGCGGGCTATGTCGGTCGCAGCTTGCAGCAGAAAGAAAACGCCGCCGAGCTGCGGTCCTCCGGTGCGGGAGCGAAAATGCTGCGCGCGTACAAGAACTCACTTAGGAAATATGTGGATATCATCAGAGACTATTATAAGACGACCTCAAAGTTTTACCTCCCGCAGGCCATCCTCACGCCTCTGCAAAGCTCGATCATCCTCGTGTATATCGTCCTGTTCATAATCGCGGGCGATACGTCAAAAATCGGGCTGTACGCAAGCCTCACGGCGGCGACCAGTACGCTCACCGCTAACTTTTCAATGTTATTCTCTTTCGTCAACGATATATTAGAGATTGCGTTGCAAGGCGAAAAAATCGCCAGATTCTTCGAGGCCGAATCCACAATTGAGCCGCCCAACCCCAACGCCGTCCCGGCGCCGGACGGCGTCTACTCCGTAGAACTCCGCGACATCGCCTTCGGCTACGAAAACTCCGCATTCGGAATAAAAGGCTTCAATCTCAACGTAAAGCCCGGTCAGCGCGTCGCCATCGTCGGAGAAAACGGCGCGGGAAAATCCACGCTGACAAAGCTTTTGCTGCGCCTCTACGACGTTGACGGCGGTACAGTTTTGATAAACGGCCGCGACATCCGCGACTACGACGTCCACGCCCTGCGCCGTCACATAGGAATAGCATATCAAGACGTCCGGATTTTAGCTATGAGTCTGCGCGACAATTTAACGGTCTACAACGACGCGACAGATGAAGAACTGCTCCGCGTCATCGACCGCCTCGGCCTCCAAAGCGTCCTCGAAAAAGCCAGCGGCAATCTTGACGTCCAAATCTCCCGTGAATTTACCGAGGACGGCGTAGTCCTGTCCGGCGGCGAAGCCCAGCGCGTCGCGCTGGCGCGTCTTTTCACCGGCTCATTTGGTCTGCTCCTGCTCGACGAACCGTCAAGCGCCCTCGACCCGCTCGCCGAATACAACCTGATGCAAGTCATTTTGGACAAGTCCAACACCGCAACGACAATAATGATCGCCCACCGCCTCAGCACCGTGCGAAACTTCGATATCATCTATCACGTAGAAAACGGCGAAATAATCGAATCCGGCACGCACGATGAACTCATTGCGGCGCAAGGCAAGTATTACGAAATGTTCACTCGGCAAGGCGAGAACTACAATAATTGACACGGCGCCGCAGATGTGTGATTTGTGTGCGCCGTCGCCGCAAGTGCGGCGTTCCCCGTGCCCGCAGGCACGTTAAATGAGACACAATTTTAATTTGGCAAAGCCAAATTAAAATTTGCAAAGAGGTAAAGACGATGAAAAAATTCAATAAGCTGCGTTACATAGCGTTTCTCATAAAGCCGTACTTCAAATACGGCAAGGTATATCTTGTCGGATACCTGATATCGCAGGTGCTGCTCAATCCGTTCAGCTCCACATTGACGGCGCTGCTGCCCAAAGCGGCGATAGACTCCGTTATGAACGGCAGCCCCGCCGCCCGCACGATCGCGACAATCGGCGTATACACGGCTTTGATCGTCGCCGTCGGCCTCGCGTCAACTGTAACGTCATACATATTGCAAGGAATATCAAGCATAAAAATCAACTACGCGATAAAACACGACATAAACGAAAAAGCAATAGGCACCGATTTTAAGTATTACGACGACCCGGAGTTTTTCGCTCATTTTTCCTACGCGCAGCAAAATTTCGCATCATACTCTACTCAAGCCGTCCAAATGTTCGGGCAGTTGATCGGCTCCGTTTCGTCCATTATAGCGATGGGCGCGATTGTCGCGTCAGCGGAGCTTACGCTTATTTTAGTCTCCGCAGCTTTCGTCATCCTGAATCTCTTGCTGGATCTCCCGGTGACAAAAGCCTCGGCGGACTTTTCAGTCAAGCTAAACGATCAAATCCGCTTCATAAACTATGTCGAGCGCAGCTTGCAGCAAAAAGAAAACTCAGCCGAGCTGCGTTCCTCCGGCGCGGGAGCGAAAATGCTTCGCGCGTACAGGGCCACCACGGGCAAATTGGTAACCGGCTATTCCCGCTACTACAAAACGATAATAAAATTCGCTTTCCCTCAGGCTATCACCTCGCCTTTGCAAAGCTCAATAATCCTCGCGTACATCGTCCTGTTCGTAGTACAAGGAGATTCGTCTAAAATCGGCCTGTACGCAAGCCTCACAGCGGCCACAAGCATACTGACAAATAATATGTCAAACATATTCGGCATCGTCACGTATTCATTCCGCAACATACTGCAAGGTGAGCGCATCGCAAAATTCTTTGAAGCGAAATCCGTGATCGAGCCGCCGAATCCCAACGCCGTTCCCGCGCCCGACGGCGTCTATTCCGTCGAGCTGTGCGACGTCGCCTTCGGCTACGAAGATTCCGCGTTCGGCATAAAGGGCCTGAATCTCGCCGTAAAGCCCGGCCAGCGCGTCGCCATCGTCGGCGAAAACGGCGCGGGAAAGTCCACGCTGACAAAGCTTTTGCTGCGCCTCTACGACGTGAGCGGCGGCCAAATCTTAATAAACGGCCGCGACATACGCGACTACGACGTCCACGCCCTGCGCCGCCATATCGGTATCGCGTACCAAGACGTTCGCATTTTAGCTATGAGTCTGCGCGACAATTTAACGGTCTACAACGACGCGACAGATGAAGAATTGTTACGAGTGATCGACCGCCTCGGCCTCCAAAGCGTCCTCGAAAAGGCGGGCGGCAATCTCGACGTCCAAATCTCCCGTGAATTTACCGAGGACGGCGTAGTCCTGTCCGGCGGCGAAGCCCAGCGCGTCGCGCTGGCGCGGCTCTTCACCGGCTCGTTCGGCGTGCTGCTCCTCGACGAGCCGTCAAGCGCCCTTGACCCGCTCGCTGAATACAACCTGATGCAAGTAATTCTGGACAAGTCCAACACCGCGACGACAATAATGATCGCCCACCGCCTGAGCACCGTGCGAAACTTCGACATCATCTACCACGTAGAAAACGGCGAAATAATCGAGTCCGGAACACACGACGAGCTTATGGAAGCGCGGGGGAAATATTATGATATGTTCACGCGTCAGGGGGAGAATTACAACAACTGACGCTGAAACGCCAAACGTACGCCGTCGCGGCGAGTGCCGCGTTCCCCGTGCGCGCACGCACGTACAATCAAACATAATTTTAATTTGGCGAAGACAAATTAAAATTTGCAGATGTTCACGCGTCAGGGGGAGAATTACAACAACTGACAGCGCGCCGCGTCTGCGGCGCGACGTCGCATTATACAGATAAAAATAACCGAACACACAAACGCGGCGGCTGACACAAGCTCCGCTATCCTGTAAATCCCCGGCGCGGCGTAATATACCCGCGCGCCGCCGCTTCCCTCTGGCAGCGCGACGCGCACCACGCCGTTTTCCCCCTCGGTGACGCCGAGCGCCGCGCCGCCGGAGGTCTCCGCCCTGTAGCCGTCGTAATAATACAGCGGCAGCTCGGCGTAAGCCCCGATCTCCGCCGAGTCGTAGGAAAACGAGACGCTTGTAAATTCACGCTCCGTGTCCGTTATCTCAGCGCCCGCGGCGCTGACGGCGGGCCCGCGCGAGCGCAGCGCGTCAAGCGACGTCCCCTGCCGCAGATATTCCTGCCCGCCGACCGCATAAGTCGCGAGCTCCGAGTATTTGCGCGGCAGCGCCGCCGGCCTGGAACTGTCCTGCGCGTAATTGTCCAGATACGGCGACACGGCAAAGATGACAGCGAGCAAAGCCGCTCCCGCTACGAGCCTACGGCTCGGGCGCTTCGCGCCTTGGCGCGTTCCCCGTGCGCGCACGCACGTTAAATCAAACGTCCGCTCGCTTCGCGGGCGGCGCGGCAAAGCGCCCGGGCCGTAGGCCCGTAAATGTAAATCACACGTCCGGCCCCTTTCGGGGCCGGACGCCGTGGCGCCGTTGCAAATAAATGCAACCGCCGCAGTCAACACCAGCGTAAGCCCCAAAGACGCCACCCCAAAATAACGCCACGGAAACTGTACGAGCGCAAGCGCCGCGCTGAGGCCCGGAACGTCGGCGACGGCCTTCCAGGGAAACATCGTAGACGCCAAAAAGAGCGCGGGCAAGGCGACGCCGAGCCCCGCCGAGCCGACGCGCCCGATATTTGAACCTTGCCCGTGCAGCAAGCCGTTCCGGCGATAAATGAGCCGGATAACGATAAACGCGAGCGCGCCGAGCCCGAAGATGCCGCCGACGGACAGCGGCATATCGGTATACGGCTCATAGATATCGCCCGAAAGCCCGGAGGCTTTTACAAACGTCGCGAACATTTCGGCGGGGTATACGGCGTGCCCCGATATATCCCGGCTTGCGTTCAGGGCGTAAAGCCCCGTCCTCCCGGTGAGCAGCATAGGGACGAGCGTCCCCGCGTTCAGCAGCAGCGTGTCCGCGGCGGCGATGAGCAGCGCGGCAAGCCGCCGCTTTTCAGAAAGCCGCCGTATATTGACGGCGGCGAAAACAGCGCACGTCATAAGCGCGATCTCGACGCTTATGACGTGACTGCCAAGCAGTCCCGTAAAGCCTAAAATAAGCCGGCCGGCGCCGCGTTTTGCGTCCCCGAAAAACGTCTCGTACATACCGAGCGCCGCTAAGGGCAAAAACGCCATCGCCAAAACCTCGCCGACGGCGGCGCGCGTTAAAATACAAATCAGCCTGTAAAGGCACAGCGTGTACGCCGCCGACGCGAATATCCCAAGATCGCGCCGACCGAAAATGCGCTTGAAGCACGCGTAAGAAACGCCCGCCGTAAGCAGATTCACCCCGAACATAAAAATCTGATACGACGTCGTAAGCGACGCGCCCAGCAGCCTCAAAGCAGCCGGGAAATACAAAAACAGCGGCGGATACATTATCGGGTCGGCATAGCCGTAGCCGTGTATGAACGTCGGATTTATACGCACGGGGAACTGCCCGGATAAAAGCCCCTCGTAGATACCCTCGATGCGCGTCAGATGAAAATATATATCGTGGGCGTAGGACAGGCTCAGCCGCGCTATCGGCGCCGTCGCTATCACCGCCGTCAGCAGACAAACAGCTATCGCCGCCGCCTCGCCGTATTCGCCGTTTTTGAGTTTATGCCCGCGGCGGAATAGATAAACGGCGGCGGCCAAGACAAACGCTGCGGCTAAAACCGCCAAAACCTCCGCGTCGTTATACGCCTTATTATCGCAGCTTATGAGGTACACGGTCACGTCGCCGGACGCTCCGTATGACCTGACCCGCAGCCTCGCACCCCTTATCACACTGTCGGTCTCACAGCGAAGCTCCGCCGCGCCGGAGCCGGCCTTTATCGGGACGGACGCGAAGACGCGGCCCTCCGCGTTGCCGCTTCCCGTGTAATACGGACTGAAAAGCTCAAAACGCCAACTTTCATCTCCCGCCCGCGCCGCCCCCGCCTCCGCCCGCGTACTGATATAAAACGAAAATTCTCCCGGCGGGAGGTCGAGCGGCGGCGTTTCGGCAAGCGTGTCCGCGTCGCCGTAGTAAAACAGATCGTCCGCGCGGTATTCAAGCTTTATATGATCCTCGGGCGCGCTCACGAGATATACCAAGCAAGCCGCCAGAAGCGCGGACGCCACCGCGATAAGCTTTAAGCGCACCGGAATTATCCTATCAGGCTGCGGAAGCCGTAAGTAAGGCCCGTGACGAGCACTCCGGCGATCCCCACGCCCGCCGAGATCGCCGGCAGAGCCGTTTTAAGCCTTATATCAAAAACGGCGGCGATAAGCGCGCCAGTCCACGCCCCTGTCCCGGGCAGCGGTATCGCGACAAAAAGCATAAGCCCGAGCGCCATTCCGCGGCTGAGCGCCTTTTTATTCTTCTCCGCCTTGCGTTCGAGCATTTCGGCGAACCTGCCGAGCCTCGGGCTCTTTTTTTTCATCCATATGAACACGCGCCGCGCGAACAGGATTATAAACGGCACGGGCAGTATATTCCCGAAAACGGCGAGACCGGCCGCCCAAAGCTGCGGCAGCCCGCTCGCCACGCCGTAGGGTATCGCCCCGCGCAATTCCACTATGGGCAGCATCGCTATCAAAAATGTTATCACGCCGTGTATAAAAAGGCTCATTTTTTCTCTCCCCGCAGTTTGATGATTTCGTCGCGGAGCATCGCGGCGAGCTCGTATTCCAACATTTTTGAGGCTTTTTGCATTTCCTTTTCAAGCCGCCGTATCTCGTCGTCCCGCTCGCGCGCCGTCATCGTCACGCCGTCTCGCCGCCGTGAGCGCGGGGACGAGCGCTCGTCCTTCGATATCTCCAAAAGCTCGCGCACGCTCTTTACTATCGTTTCGGGAACTATGCCGTGCTCGCTGTTGAAGCGCGCCTGGCGCTCGCGCCGCCGCGCCGTTTCGTCTATGGCGGCCTTCATACTGCGCGTTATTTTGTCGGCGTACATAACGATAGTCCCGGACGCGTTGCGCGCGGCGCGGCCTATAGTCTGGATGAGCGAGGTCTCGCTGCGAAGAAAACCTTCCTTATCCGCGTCGAGTATCGCGACGAGCGACACCTCCGGCAGGTCCAGCCCCTCGCGCAGGAGATTTATCCCGACAAGCGCGTCGAACTCGCCGAGGCGGAGCGAGCGGATTATCTCCATGCGCTCCATCGTCGTGATGTCGTGGTGCATATAGCGGACGCGCAGGCCGGCGCCCGTCAAATAGCTCGTCAAGTCCTCCGCCATCTTCTTTGTCAGCGTCGTTACGAGCGTGCGCTCCCCTCTTTTGGCGCGCGCGCCGATCTCGCCTATCAGGTCGTCGATCTGCCCGTCCGTCGGGCGGACTGATATTTCGGGGTCAAGCAGCCCCGTAGGACGGATGATCTGCTCCGCGATCTGCGCCGAGCGCGAGCGCTCGTATTCCGACGGCGTGGCCGACACGTATATGATCTGCTTAACGCGGTCTGTGAATTCCGAAAAATTCAGCGGCCTGTTGTCGAACGCGGACGGCAGGCGGAAGCCGTATTTCACTAAGTTTTCTTTGCGCGCGCGGTCCCCCGCGTACATCGCGCGGACTTGGGGCAGCGTCTGGTGGCTTTCGTCTATAAACATCAGAAAATCCTTCGGGAAATAATCCAACAGCGTCATCGGCGCGGAGCCCGGGTCGCGCCCGGAGATTATGCGCGAATAGTTTTCTATGCCGGAGCAGTAGCCGAGCTCGCGCATCATCTCAAGATCGTACATCGTCCGCTGATGTATGCGCTGCGCCTCTATGAGCCTGTTTTCGCTCTCGAAATACTCCACTCGGTCGCGGCATTCCGCCGTGATCTCGTGTACGGCGCGCTCCATCTTTTCATCCGTCGTGACGTAGTGCGAGGCGGGATATATCGCCGCGTGATTCAGCGAGCGCGTCGGCGTGCCCGTCACGACGTTGATCTCCGATATCCTGTCCACCTCGTCGCCGAAAAATTCAACCCTGACAGCGTGATCTCTCGCGTACGCCGGGAAAATCTCGACAGTGTCGCCGCGCACGCGGAATTTATTGCGCTCAAACGCCACGTCGTTGCGCTCGTAACGTATTTCCACAAGCTTTTTCAGCAGCCAGTCTCGCCCGCGGCTCGCCCCCGGGCGCAGGGAGACCACCATATTTGAATAATCGATAGGGTCGCCGAGCCCGTAAATACAAGACACGGACGAGACGACGAGCACGTCCCGCCGCTCAAACAGGCTCGACGTCGCCGAGTGGCGCAGGCGCTCTATCTCGTCGTTTACGGCGGAGTCCTTTTCGATGAACGTATCCGTGTGCGGTATGTACGCCTCCGGCTGATAATAGTCGTAATAGGACACGAAGAATTCCACGGCGTTGTCGGGAAAGAATTCCTTGAATTCCGCGCAGAGCTGAGCCGCGAGGGTTTTGTTGTGCGCCAGCACGATCGCCGGCCTTTGCAGCTTTTCTATGACCTTCGCCATAGTGTACGTCTTGCCGGAGCCCGTGACGCCGAGCAGCGTCTGCTCCTCAAAGCCGAGCTCGACGCCCTTCGCCAAGGCGTCTATAGCCTCCGGCTGGTCGCCCGAGGGTGTGAAATCGGATACTACCCGGAATTCAGGCATTTACGCGTTTCCTTTCTTTTGACCGTCTGCGGGTATTATAATGTATCCGGTACGGGAATTCAAGTTTTTCCGCCTTGCGGGCTTTTTGCCTGCGCAATCCGCGCACCGCAGGCGCGTAATTATTTGATCAACGCAATTCCTCAAAAACGCTGACGTCGTTTCCGAACCAGTCCTTGCCTGTCGTTTTGCGCAGGGAAGCGATAACTTTCAGCTCCTCGTCGGGCAGAGCCTCGGTGTACACATTGTCCGCCGTGAGCGCGAAGCGTTCTTTGTCCGGGATGCTTTCTTTTAGAACACGGACGCCGTAGCGCTCAATGTCGGCTGAGACGATTTGTCCGTCGAGCCTTACCGTCGGCGTACTTATCAGCGGGCTGCCGAACCCGATGCCGATCCCGTTCGGCGAACCGCTGACAAGGTTCAAGCCCCAACGCGTCGCCTCTTCGCGGGTGAGTACGGCAAGTTCGACCGCCGCGCCGTCCGCTTTTATTATGACGCTCGGCGGCTGTGGGTCGTCGAGCGTGATTTTCGATTCGCCGTTTTGCGTGTAAACGGTGACAGTCCGGCTGACGCCTTGGCACAGGTATTTATCATAGCTCCACGCGAACGGCTTGCCGGGCCCGGCCCAGCGTATCCATTGATTTTCGATGTCGTATGGGCTGCGGCTCAGCTCGGCGGGCTTTACTTTTCCGGCCATTATATCGAGCAGCTGCGTCAAATCGCAGTCCTGCACCGCGTGCGGGCCGTCGCGCACAACGCAACCGATGTTCTCCGGTACGGCGAGAAGCTCGTACACCTCCGCCGCGGCTTTGCAATTCAGTACCGTGGACGGCGAATTTAGCCACGCCTGCAACGCTTCGCCTGTCCAGCAGATAAGCGGCCGCGGCGCGATGACCGCCGCGACCGCATGCATATCAAAGGGCGCGCGGCAATAGTTGTCGCCGCCGACCCACATTTGCGCCCGGGAGCAAAACCACGCGGATTCGTCGGGATTCGCGATGGCGCGCTGAGTGCTCTCGTTACGGCTGTAAACCTCGTCCGCGCCGCGAAAGAACTGGCCCTCCGTGGAATATCTGAACCCGCTGAGGCCCCCGCCGCCCGGGTCGCTCGGAGCGGCTATCGCGATACGCTCATCGAACGCGGCGGAAAGCACCGCCGCTTTGCCGTTGCGGCTGCATCCCGTGACGGCGCATTGCCGCCAGTCGATGCCGAGCTCAGGCTGATTTTTCAGTGCGTCAACGATCCGCGACACGCCCCAGCACCAGCCCATAAGCACACCGCTGTCGAATTCGTATTCGTCCGCGTCGTAGGGATACAGCGCGCAATACGCGCCCGTGCGCGGGTTGTCGCCGCCGTCGGAGTACACTGACTGCGTATTCAGCGCGACGTAGGCGTAACCCGCGCTGAGGATACGGTCAACCTGTTCGGGCGTCAGGCCTCCGACGCAAATGATACACTTGCAATCGTCAGCGCCATCCGGTACGCGGAACGCGTCCAAAACTATTTCGGCGGCTCGGTCGTTGTCGCGCACTTCGATCACCGCCTCCGGGCGTATCGGCGGTATACCGGGGAACCACGCGGGCTGCTCGCGCTCGGCGCGTTCGTCTTCCGAAAGCGCGCGCAGCCGCGAGTTTTGCTCGGGCGTTGAATGCTTGTGCCCGTAAAGATAAAACTGCATCAAGTCTAATAATTCCGCGCGCCGCGCTTGCCAGTCGGAAGCTGTTTTGACCTTTGAGCCGTCAAA
>JAISAA010000211.1 GCA_031266955.1 Oscillospiraceae bacterium
TCTCGGCGCCGGTCATAAAGGGCTTCAGCATGACGCTCACGCCCGGCTCGAAGGTCGCGTTTGTCGGCGCGTCCGGCTGCGGCAAATCGACGCTGGCAAAGCTCATATCGGGGCTTTACGAGCCTTGGAGCGGGGAGATACTGTTCGACGGAAAAAGAAAAAAGGACATTCCCCGTTCCGTATTCGCAGGTTCCCTCGCCGTCGTCGATCAGGATATCATTATGTTTGAGGACAGCGTATCGGACAATATAAAAATGTGGGACGGCGCTATCGAGGATTTCGAGGTGATAATGGCGGCGCGCGACGCGCAGATACACGGGGACATCATGCTGCGCGAAGGCGGCTACGACTGCCCCGTGGCGGAGGGCGGCAAGAACTTTTCCGGCGGCCAGCGCCAGCGCTTTGAGATAGCGCGGGTATTGGCGCAGGATCCCACCGTTGTCATACTCGACGAAGCCACCTCCTCGCTTGACGCCAAAACGGAATACGAGGTGACGAAGGCGATCAAGGACCGCGGAGTGACCTGCATTGTCATCGCGCACAGGCTGTCCACCATCCGCGACTGCGACGAGATCATCGTTATGGACGGCGGCGTAGCGGCGGAAAGAGGCTCTCACGACGAGCTGTACAAGGCGGGCGGCTTGTATACGAAGCTGATAACGACGGAATGAGGGGCGCGTATGGGGTGGTTTGAAAATCAGATACAGGACAGAATAAAAAGAGACGCGGCGTCAGTCACGAATTCCTTTTACGAGCTTTCTTCCATCGTGACGGGCAAAAACAAAAACGCGGAGCTTATGAACAACGCGCATTTGAAGAGCAAAAACGCGATCGAGGAAATATGCCGGTATTACAGAGCGCCGATAGGCGATACGGACGAAAACGCGGGAGATATAAACGGGCGGCTTGAGCATATGCTGCGCCCCTCGGGGATCATGCGCCGGCGCGTCACCCTCAAAGACGCGTGGTGGAAGGACGGCATGGGCGCCCTGCTCGGCGAGACCGTAAACGGCGACGCCGTCGCGCTCATCCCCGGCTTCGGCGGCTACAGCTATTTCGACTATGGATCGGGCAAACGGCTCAAGCTGAATGCCAAAACCGCGAAAAATGTGAAGCCCGGCGCGCTCTGCTTTTACAAGGCGCTGCCAAACAGGGCGCTTACCGTCAGGGATATCATCGTTTTTATACGTGAGAATCTGGTGAGGTCTGATTTGTCGGCGCTCCTCGCGGTTTCTCTTGTCATCGCCTTTTTCGGCGTATTCACGCCCTATATAAGCGAGCTCATCTTTTCGGACATAATCCCCTCGGGCGACGGCGCGCTCATCTTATCGGTAAGCTTTTTGCTGCTTGGCGTGTCGGTGTCGTCATTGCTGACAGGCATAACCAAAAACCTCTTGCTGACAAAGCTCGCGACGAGGATCAACGTCGCTATGCAAAGCGCCGTTATGGGCCGTATGCTAAATCTGCCGCCCCGGTTTTTCAGTGAGTTCAACGCGGGTGAGCTTTCAACGCGGATATCCTCCCTGAGCGAGCTCTGCGCCCTGCTGAGCGGGATTTTTCTCGGAGCCGGGCTGACGGGTATTTTTTCACTTATATACATAGCGCAGATTTTTACGATAGCGCCCTCGCTTACGTTTCCAGCGATCATCTCTATCTTATTGCAGGCGGGCGTTTTCGCCGTTTCTATCGTTTTCGGCAGAAAAATGGCGCGAGCGGCTCTGAAAGCGGGCACAAAGTTAAACGGCGTCATATTTTCACTTTTTTCCGGCATCCAGAAGATAAAGCTCGCCGGCTGCGAAAACAGAGCCTTTACGAGGTGGGCGGAAAAATACAAAGCCCAGGCCGAATTGGCATACGACCCCGTAATGCTCCTGAAGCTGGGAACGGCGCTTCAAAGAACGGCCGCTTTGCTCGGAATGCTGCTCATCTATTATTTTGCCGCCCGGTCGGGTATTTCCGTCGCGCGGTATATCGCGTTCAGCGCGGCGTTCGGGATGACGAGCGGCGCCGTTATGTCGCTTGCCGGCACGGCGGGAGACGTCGCGCATATCGGGCCGATACTCGAAATGGCGGCGCCGATTTTAGAAACCGCTCCCGAGGTCAGGGAGGATAAAAAGCTAATACGAAAGCTGAACGGTTCCATCGAGCTGAACAACATCACCTTCAGCTACTCGGAAGGCTCCCCCGTCGTCATCGACGATTTGAGCCTGAAAATCAGAAGCGGGCAGTACGTGGCGATAGTCGGCAAAACAGGCTGCGGGAAATCCACGCTCCTGCGTCTGCTGCTCGGCTTTGAAACGCCGCAAAAAGGCGCGGTCTATTATGATGGCGAAGATATTTCCAAGGTCGATTTGAAATCGCTGCGTAAGCATATCGGCGTCGTCCTGCAAAACGGCAAGCTGTTTCAGGGGGATATATTCTCGAATATCACAATATCCGCGCCGGCGCTCACGATGGGCGAAGCGTGGGAAGCAGCCGAAACGGCGGGTATCGCGGAGGATATACGCGCTATGCCTATGGGTATGCACACCATGATAAGCGAGGGGTCGGGCGGCATATCCGGCGGCCAGCGGCAGCGTATCATCATCGCGCGCGCCATCGCTTCCAAGCCGAAGATACTGATGTTTGACGAAGCGACCTCCGCGCTGGACAACATCACGCAAAAGCAAGTCTCCGATTCGCTCGCCGGGCTCAAATGCACGCGCATCGTCATAGCCCACAGGCTCTCCACCATCAGGCAATGCGACAAGATCATAGTGCTGGACAAGGGGAGGATCGTCGAAGAGGGAACCTATGACGAGCTGACGGAAAAGGGCGGCGCGTTCGCGGAATTGGTAAAACGCCAAACGCTCGACGGCGGAGAAACAAATTGACAGGCGGCAAAAATGTATATATAATGCAATCAGATTTTCCGGGGTCTTTGCGAACCTCTACTTAATATTAAGTGAAAGGAAAGAGCTATTATGACAAACAAGGAAAAAGCGGAGAAGAACACAGCGCTTGCCAGCGAGCCTGCGGAGTTTTCCGGGGAACTCGCGGACGACGACCTGAAACAAGTCGCCGGCGGCGGCATCGCTAATCCCGAAGCTGCCGGTCTGAGCGCCTATGGCGTCAACGGTATCCTCACGGTGAAGGGTCTTACGGCCGGTGAACCGTTCAGCGTACACAAT
>JAISAA010000316.1 GCA_031266955.1 Oscillospiraceae bacterium
GTGGATGGTTTTGATCGCCGGCGGGGGATCTGTACTGTATGCGGCGGCTCTGCTGGTCATGCGCGCCGAACCGCTGTGGGGCATACTTCGCCGCGTTTCGGGTAAAAAGTCATAAAAAAGACGCGGAAAAGGTCGTGTATTTGCCGCGCAAATCTCCGCCCTGATCTTGACAAGGCAAGACAGGCGGAAATTTTGCCCTTGACCGCGTTGCCGTGACAGTTTATAATTACAGTGCATTTCCAACGAAAGTATGGTCATAAATATGCGGGACTTTTTATCGCGCAAGAATGCGGCGGAAATATTGTCAGCGAGACCGGCGGAGCCGGTCTCGCTCGAACGCTCGTTTCAGGCGGTTTACACCAAATTCAAGCTTCAATTTTACAGAAAGATATTCAGCCGGTTTGAAACGCGGGAGGCAAGCCTTTCGGCTGTGGAGACATTTTGCGTCGAGGTCATTCACGCCCTCGGAGAGCCCACCGTGAACGAATTCGCGAAATACGTGAATATCTCGCAGGCGAACGCCGCGTACAAGATACAAAATCTGATCGAAAAGGGCTACGTCGTAAAGGTGCGCTCCGAAAACGACAGGCGCGAATACCACCTGCGTATGACGGAGCGCTTTCACGAGTACAACCGCTTGAACACGGATTACGTCGGAGTCGTAGTCTCGCGCATACGCGAACGCTTCGGCGGCGAGAAAGCCGCTGAGTTCGAGCATATTCTGAGCGTAATAGCGGCGGAGCTTATGCCCGAGATCCCGGCGCAGGGCGGCTTTACGCTTTAACTTATTTTAATTTCCGGTTTTTGACCTGTCGGGAATTTTTCGGGCGCTATTTTGCGCGGACGGCGACGAACACCTGCAGCAGATAATTGTCCGGGTCGGCAACGCAGACCTCGTCGTGCAGATAGACGTTGTACACGGGGCCGGAGAATTTCAGACCGATTTTTTCGGCGTGCGCGGCCATACGCCCGGGCAAATCGTTCGTTTCGCCGTAATAGCCGCGGGTGTAGCCGACGAGGTAACGCCCGGCTTCTATGACCTCGCGCCCGTCCGGGTCGAGCGTGAAGAAGTTAGACGGCTGACCCGGCGATTTCAGGAACTGCCCCATATCGTCGAAAATGCCGCCGATTTGATAATCCGTGCTCCATTCGCCCTGCGCCGTCTCTCCGCAGAACTTCAAAAAGCTGTCGAAAAATACTTTTTTGCTGTCGAAATTATTCCGCGGCCCTATATGTATTTTTCGCTTTTTCATATTCTGCACCGAAATGACGGTCTCGTCGGCGGCGAGCCCCTCTTGGATGCTCTCGTGAAACGAGGAGATGATCTTTTTCGCCCGGCGCAGACGCCGTATTTCCGCGCTGAGCAGACGCTCCTGCTCCGTGAACAGCTCTAACAGCGTTTCCGGAGACCTGCGCGAGACGAGCTCGCGTATTTTTTTCAGCGGGATATCAAGCGTGCGCAGCAGCGTGAGGAATTTCACCATTGTGATCTGGCGGGGGTAGTAATAGCGGTAGCCGTTTTCTCCGCGCATTTTCGGGGAAAACAGGCCGTGCTCGTCGTAAAAAATCAAAGCGGAGCGATTGAGATTCGTGAGCTTCGCAAATTTTCCGCTGCTGATCAGGCTGTCCTTTGAGATGATGTCCATTATATCGGCTGTCCTTTCGGCTTTTTTCTTCGGCAACTTTTTTCGGCATACTTTTTAATAACGCGAACGGGCGCAAAAGCTTAAACCCACTTTATGGCGTTGGCAATTATACAGCATCTGACAAAGAAAGTAAACCACAAATATTTTACATTTTCGCACGGGGCGGATAAGATAATTTTCAGGACCTCAGGCGTTGAAAAGGTTTCAACATAGTGTTACATATTGTGCAAAAATATAAAAATAAATCCAAAGCTGCAAAGCATATTGCCCTCCGTAAGCAGCGCTTGAAAAGCGGAGAAAAATGTAATAGTATAGCTGCAAAAATACGGAAGCAAAGCGCGAAAGGAGCCGCAGGACAATGCCGAACGAATTTCAATTCATCGATTACGACGAACGCGTACATAAATTTATTGATAACTGGCGGAGCGACGATATCAGGCGCTTTGCGACGGAGCATCCTTTAAGCGTTGAATGGAAATACTACGCCGATACCGCGGACTACCGCGTTGGGTATGATGTTTTTTGCAAAATAGCCGTCGCTGAAAGTGGGCCCGTCGCGTGGATGATAATTTTCTGCGCTCCGGCGTTTCCCATAGCAATCAACCCCATTGTCGTCGATCCCTGTTTTGTAAGTCAAGGCCTTGGCACCCGTATTTTACGGGAATTTATCGAACGCGTCGATGAAATACTGCCGCGCCGCGGTGATCGTATTGAGGTCGGGATCGATGTTGAAAACATTAAATCCCGCAGACTGCTTGAGCGATTGGGCTTTCGCCGGAAAGGCGTTCATCCGGACGGCGATTTTGAGTATTACGTGAAATCATTGGCGCAAACACCTTGTCAATCCTGATTTATATAGCCCTTCGCGAGGCCGTCGCGAATCACGTATTCTACGAACTCCCATAATTGCGGCAAGGCGGTTTTCACGGGCGCCATACGCTCATATATCTGCCCGGCGGAGACGCCGTGTTTCGCCCAGGGGTGTCCGTCGGTCAGATAATTGTTCAGGAAAGGCTGAAATCTATCGACGGCGGAGGCGTATATCGCGTCGGGCGTCTCCATAAGGTCGAACTCCTCCCATAGCTCCCGGTATTCCGCCGCCTGCTCGTCGGGAAGCAGGCCGAACAGCTTGTCAGCCGAATCCTTTTCCCGCGCCGCTTTGCTTTCGTTCCCTTTTATATCGTAAGCGAAGGTGTCTCCGGCGTATATTTCGACAAGATCGTGTACGAGCGCCATTCTTATCACGCGGTTTATATCGACGCCGTCTAAACCGCGATACTCGAACAGCGTCATTGCCATCAGCGCGAAATGCCACGAGTGCTCCGCGTCGGTTTCCGCGCGGGAATTGTCCGCGAGAAACGTCTGCCGCGAAATGTTTTTCATTTTATCCGCCTCGGACAAAAACCGAAGCTGCCGTTTCAGCTTTTCGACCATCGTTATGACCATCCCTTTCATTTTCATCACATTATTATAGTAGCACGTGCGCGCCGATTATTCAAGAAATTCATAATAAATCGCGCTTGCAATTTCTTCCGCGCCGTGGTATAATCTACCCAACAAACGATGACGGTATGCTCTGAATCGGTGCGATAAGTGTTGAAGCGGTGTTGAGAAGAGAATGAAACGTGACGTGTGAATTCCCTCTTTTTCAAAAACTTTCGGCTCATCGGCGGACGGGACGTACCGCGAAAAGGAGGGGCGCTCTATGTCGGCGTTCAAATGGGTTTGGGAGAACTTGCGGGGCTTTCGCAAGCGGTATCTCCTGTGTTTCTTTATCTCTATGCTGGTCCCGATGTTCGTGCTGATAAATCCCACGTTTCAGCGCGTGCTCATCGACCGCGTGCTTGAGGGCGGCGAGATCGATCTGCTTATTCCGACGGTCACGGCGATGTGCCTCGTCACGCTGACGCGCAGCTTGCTTAACTACGCGTCCGTCGCGCTTGTGGAATCCTCGTCGCTGGGGCTGGTGTACAACCTTCGTATGAAGCTGTACCGGCACTGGCAGCGTCAGGATATGCGGTTTTTCAGGGACAATACGCCCGGCGATCTTATGACCGTGATGACGAGCGACATCGATATGATTCGACACAATTTGGTCTTTGTGTTCAGGCAGATCATCTCGTCCGCGCTGCTGTTTCTCGGCGCGGCGATATACTATTTTATAATAAACTGGCGCTTCGCGCTGTGTATGATAGCGCTCACACCGCTCATTTTTCTCGCGACTTATATCTACAGGGGCAAGGTTCGCGGTATTTACAAGGAGCTGCGCCGCCGGCTGTCAAAGCTGAACGCCGACGCGCAGGAGAATATAGAGGGCAACCGCGTCGTCAAGGCGTTCGCCAACGAGGGCTATGAGATCGAGAAGTTCAACGCGAAGTCAGACGCGTTCCGCGTTCAAAACTTAGGCGCGCAGTACATATGGCTCCGGTTTTTCCCGATAATCGAGGGGCTGTCTCAGTCCACAACGGTGACGACGCTGCTTTTCGGCGGGATCTTTCTCATAAACGGGACGATCACGCCGGGGGATTTTATGGCGTTCAACTCGCTCTCGTGGGCGGTGACGGAGCCTTTGCGCCAGTTGGGTCAGCTTTTCAACGATTTACAGCGTTTCTTCGCCTCGGCCGCGAAAATTATATCCGTGCTTGAGGAAGCTCCCGCCGTGCAGAACGCCGAAAACGCGGCGACGCAAAGCGGGCGCTTTAACGGCGAGATCGAGTTTCGCAACGTCAGCTTTTCCTTCGGCGGCAACCCTGTTCTGCGCGACGTCAGCTTTCGCGTAAGGCCGGGCGAAACGCTCGCGCTTATGGGCGGCACGGGCAGCGGGAAATCGCTTATCGCGAACCTGATCTCGCGCTTTTACGACGTCGATTCCGGCGAAGTCCTCGTGGACGGCAAAAACGTCCGCGAATGGGATCTGACAACGCTGCGCCGCAACATCGGAATGACGACGCAGGAGGTTTTCCTGTTCTCCGACACGGTCGACGGTAACATAGCGTACGGCAGCTTCGATATGCCGGAGGACGACGTCCGGCGCTGCGCCGAGATCGCGGCGGCGCAGTTCGTCAACGAAATGCCCGAGGGCTTCAACACTATCGTCGGCGAGCGCGGCGTCGGGCTGTCCGGCGGGCAAAAGCAGCGCATAGCCTTAGCGCGCGCCCTCGCCGTCCGTCCGCCGATTTTGATACTCGACGATACGACATCCGCCGTCGATATGGAAACCGAAAAATACATACAGGAACAGCTTGAAACGCTCGATTTCTCCTGTACGAGCCTGATAATCGCCCAGCGCATATCCTCGGTGCGAAAGGCGGACTGCATCCTGCTGCTTGAAAACGGAAGCATAGTCGAGCGCGGGACGCACGAGGAGCTTCTCACCCGGCGCGGCGGCTATTACGAGCTATGGCGCATACAGTCCGGCGTTGATGAGGATACGGAAGCTATGTTTCACGAGCTCAAGCTGAAAAAGGAGGCGATCTGATTGGCCCAGCGCAATAAATATGACATAGACGAGCGGCTGGAAAGCCCGTTTTCGATGAAGCATCTGCGGCGAAGCTTTTTCTACATACGGCGGCACAAGAAGAAGATGTCCCTGGCATTCGCGGCGTCCGCCGCGTCAAGCGCGCTCTCGCTGTCGATACCTCTGATGATGGCCCACGCGCTGGATGTTTCGGTGCCGAACCGCGACGTCAGAGAGCTCGGCATCCTCGCGGTGTTTGCCGCCGTGGCGATAATCGCAAGCATATTTCTAAACCGCCTGCGCGCGAAATATATGACGGAGGTCGGGCAGGACATAATTTTTGAGATACGCAGCGAGCTTTTTTCTCATATGCAGGAGCTGCCGTTTTCGTATTACGACAACCGCCCGCACGGGAAGATTCTCGTGCGCGTAGTGCAGTACGTAAACTCCGTGTCCAATATGCTATCAAACGGCATAATCGACTTCATACTCGAAATCGTAAACATCCTTTTCATAATCATATTTATGCTGCTGACAAGCGTCAAGCTCTCGCTTGTCGTCTTAGCGGGGCTGCCCGTGCTGTTTCTCGTGTTCTTCTCGATAAAGCCCGCGCAGCGGCGCGCCTGGCAGAGCGTGTCCAACAAAAACTCAAACCTGAACGCCTACGCCGCGGAAAGCATAAACGGTATGCGCATAACGCAGATATTCACGCGAGAGAAGAAGAACGAGGAAATTTTTGAACGCCTCTCAATGGACGCCCGGCGGGCGCATTTCCGCGCGGGGCTTATCGCCAACCTCGGCGGTCCCGCCGTCGAAAATATCTCTCAGGTCATATTCGGCGCGCTGTATCTCGCCGGGGTGCTTTGGTCGTATCCCGCGGTCAGCTTCGGCGTTATCTTCGCGATGGGCGGCTATTCGTGGCGCTTCTGGCAGCCGATAAACCGCCTCGCCGCGATATATAACGACTTTATGAATACGATAGCCTACCTCGAACGCATTTTTGAAACGATGGATGAGCCCGTGCAGATAACCGATGCGCCGGACGCGTATGAGCTCCCGGAGGTCCGCGGCAGGGTCGAGTTCGAGAGCGTCACCTTCGGCTATGACGAGCACACAAGGGTGCTCGAAAAGCTCTCCTTCACCGTAGAGCCCGGAATGAGCGTCGCGCTTGTGGGGCCGACGGGCGCGGGCAAGACGACTATCGTGAATCTGCTCTCCCGCTTTTATGACGCGCAGGGCGGGCGGATACTCATCGACGGGCACGATATTTCAAAGGTAAAGCTCTCGTCCCTGCGCGGGCAGATGGGGATAATGCTTCAAGACAGCTTCATATTCTCCGGCACGGTCGCGGAAAACATCCGCTACGGGAACCTCGGCGCGACGCAGGATGAGATCGAAAACGCCGCCCGCGTCGTCCACGTGGACGAATTCGTCGAAAAGATGGAGGATCGCTACGAAACGGAAATAAAGGAGAACGGCGGCAGGCTTAGCCAGGGTCAAAAACAGCTTCTCGCCTTCGCCAGAACGGTGATCGCCGACCCGAAGATACTGATACTCGACGAGGCGACGTCGTCCATCGACACAAAAACCGAAAAATACGTGCAGGAGGGCATAAGTCACCTGCTTTCAGGCCGCACGAGCTTCATAATAGCGCACCGCCTCTCCACAGTCCGCGAGTGCGACAGGATAATGTACATCAAGGACGGCGGCATCACGGAATCCGGCTCTCACGACGAGCTTATGGAAAAGCGCGGCGATTATTATGCTATGTATACGTCGCAGCTGATGGATTTATAAGTCCGGCAAAGTCGACGCATAAATCCAATTACGGGCTACGCCCGGGCGCCTGTGGCGCCTTCGCAATCAAAAACATAGGCTGCGCTCTTGCGTCGCGCGTCAGCGCGTTCCCCGTGCCGCAGCACGTTCAATCAGGAGGTCAGGACTTGGAACACAAAAAACAATCTCTTTTCGGCGCGCGGGATATGACCGTGGGGCGGCCTTTGAGCGCTATGATGTGGTTCGCGGTGCCGCTGCTTATCGGCAACATCGCGCAGCTTATGTACAACACGGCGGACTCCATCGTCGTCGGCAGGATGATAAGCTCAAACGCGCTCGCCGCGGTCGGGGCGAGCACGCCTATACAAACGCTGTTCTTCGTGTTTTTTATGACGGTCGGGACCGGCGTGTCCGTGCTTGTGTCTCAGCATTTCGGCGCCAAGGACTTTGACAAGCTGTCGCAGACCGTCGGCACGGCGCTCACGCTGACTCTGATAGTCACGCTTTTTATCACGGCGATAGGGATACCGCTCTCCCAGCCGATACTGCGCCTGACGAAGGTCGCGCCGGAGATCATGGGCTACGCCCGCGATTATCTGCTCGTAATGTTCATCGGGACCGTGGGGCAAGGCTTTTACAACATTCTCTCCGGGATACTGCGCGGTATGGGAGAGTCCATTTTCCCGCTGATAGTGCTCATAGGCACGGCGCTGCTGAATATCGCGTTAGACATTTTATTCGTCGGGCCGCTTCAAATGGAGGTGGCCGGCGCGGCGATCGCGACTATCATCTGCCAATATATATCGGCGGTCGTGTGCCTGATACGGCTGCTGCATATGCGGGGGGCTGAAATTACGGGCTTTGCGTCCGGTTCCGCCGGGCGCAGTGATTGCAATCACGTCGCGCGAGAGCGCGACAGCCGGGCGCCCGCGTCGGGCGCCTTGTTTCGTGTCACACGGGCTTTTCTCATTCCAAAAAAGTCGATAATAGCGCAGATTGCGAAAATCGGGCTGCCGTCCGGCGTGCAGCAGGGCATACTCTCCACGTCGTATATATTTGTGCAGTCTCTTATCAACAGCGTCGTCATATTCGACTCCGCGGGGATGGCGTCGAACACGATATTCGCGGCGATAAACGTTGCGATCTCAAAGGTTGACAACATCGCGATGCTTCCGAACCAGGCTTTCAGCATGGCGGGCGCGACGTTCGCGGGGCAGAATATCGGCGCGGGGCGGCTTGACCGCGTTAGGCAGGGCTTTAAGATAATTCTGCTGACGTCGCTGTCCGTATCCGCCGCGCTGATCGTTCTGATAACGCTTTTCGGCGGCGATCTGATGAAGCTTTTCATAGATATAAACGAGCCGGACGGGCCGCTGATAATCGCGCGCGGCGTTCCGATGCAACGCATAATGGTCTGGTGCTATTTGGCGATGTCGCTTACGCAGGCGTCCGGCGGGGTGCTGCGCGGCGCGGGCGACACGTTCCCCGTCATGTGCTTTACGATAATCGGCACGGTGTTTATGCGTATGCCGATGGCGTATTTTATGGTGCGCGCGTCGAAAAGCGCGGAGTTCCCGGCCGGCGACCCCGCGGGGGTGTATTGGTCGATGCTGATCTGCTTCACCCTTGTGGCGGGGGCCTGCGGCGTGTATTACGCGACGGGGAGATGGAAGCGCAAGGCGTTAGAGCGCGCAGCCGTCCGCAGCTCATAGTTTTTCAGACGCAGAAGCTTTCTTGTCTAAAAGGTTAATTTGCGTATAAATCGGATTTTTCCGAAATCAAAAGGCGCGGTGTAGCCGCGCCTTGTTGTATGGGTTTCGCGTTTACGGGGCGGGCTTGCCCATCCCGCCGTCCTATATATTGTGTTAACGATGAGATTATTATTTTCAGACGATCCGGGGCGCGGCGTGCCGCGCCCCTACGGAAATCTGTTTACATCGCGCGCGCTTTGATGTATAATGAACGCGGATGAATCCTCACATAAAATATGCGAATAAAAGGAATGGCGGCGGCGATGGGTCTGAATATCAAAAAACTTGCGGCGGCTTCGCTTTTTGCGGCGCTGATTTTTGTCGTCACGGGCTTTTTGGCGGTGCGCATACCGAATACGACGGGATATTTGCATCCCGGGGATACCGTGATATACGCGGCGGCGTATCTTGTCGGCGAACCTCTCGCGGCGGCGTCCGCCGCTGTTGGCGCGGTTTTGGCCGACATCGCAGCCGGGGCCGTCGTCTACGTTCCGGCGACCGCCGTCATAAAGGGTGCGATGGCGCTTTTGGCGTCTGCGCTGATAAAACGCGGCGGCGCGCGGGCATACGTGCTCGCGTCCCTCGCCGGGGGCGCGGTCATGACGCTGGGGTACGCCGTTTACGAGCTCGCGCTTTTCGGCGCGGCTTACGCTTTGACGGGGCTCCCGTTCAACTGCCTGCAATCGCTTGTAAGCGCCGCGCTGTCGGCGGCTGTGTTCGGCGCCGTCCGGCGGCTTAAAAATATTTTGGAGTAACGGACTTTCGTTACGCGGCTGTATCCGTATCCGGCGGCGTAAGCTCCTGTGTCTGCGGCGGTACGCGTCCGGCGAAATTTTTGATTATCTGCGCCACCTCGGCGCGCGTGGCCGTGTTCCTCGGCAGCAATTTGCCGTTCGCGCCGGACAGGACAGACTGGCTGACCGCCCATTTCATAGGCGCGGAGGCGTAATCTGCTACGTCGCCGAAGTCCGGGAACAACTCACCCGCGCCGTCCGGAACCGAAAGCTCCTCGCCGAGCCAGTAGGCGTAACGGTACATCACCGCCGCCATCTGCTCGCGCGTGACGACTAAATCGGGCTTGAACGTGCCGTCCTCATACCCGAGGACGACGCCGGTGGACGAAGCCCACGCGACATACGGCGCGTAATACGCGTCCGGCAAAACGTCCGGGAACGCTCGTATCGCGGGCTCCGCGGCGGGGGGCTCCGATGTCTCTTCTTCGGCGGTCCCGGAAGCTGACGGCGACGGCTCGGGGCTTTCCTCGCCGGGCGGCGTCTGCTCGGAATATAAAGATATATCGACGCCCTCAAGCCGCCCGAGCACGGTCACGAACATCGCCCGCGTCATCGGCGTTCCGGGCGAAAATTCCGTCGGGGACGTCCCGTTGTACAGCTTGTTCACATAGACGTAATCGACGGCCGGGTAAAACCACTCGCGCGCGCCCACGTCGGCGAAAACGGGATGATGCGCCAGCGCCTCGCCGTCGAGCCTGCAATAACCGTCTATCACGACCGACGCGACGCCGACGGAGCCGAACGAAAGCGCGCCGCCCTCCGACGCCATATATCGGCGCCCGCGGACAGGGGCAAACGCGCCGGAAACGGCCGTCCCCTCCGTCAAATCGAGAGTGTCCCCGGCGGATATGACCGCCGACGTCTCACCCGATGTCAGCATAAAAATCGCGCCGGGCGCGAGACTTAGCGTCTGTCCCGGAAAAATCTCAGTCGTGTCGGACATCGCGCGGAGCGTATAGCCTGCCGGCGGCGTAAGCGGCCTGCCCGAGCCCGTCTGCGAGGTCAGCCGGAGATATGCTGAGTCAAACGACTTTTCTACGGCGGCGTCAAGCTCCGCCGTGAGCGCCGCGCGGTATCCCCCGACGAGCCAGGAAAGCGGGACAAGCGGATCGTCCTGCCCGCCCGCCGCGCCGAGCGAGAGAACAAGCGCGGCTGTGAGCGCCGCCGCTAAAAATGACTTTACGATGTGTCTTTTCATAAGCGCATTATACGGTATGCGGCGGGCCTTGTCAATAAAAAGAGAATTTTGGCGCATACCCCCCGGTTCCGCCGTCCCGTAGGGGCCGACGTCCTCGGCGGCCCGCCGTTCCCCGTCCCGTAGGGGCGAACTGTGTTCGCCCGGTTTCCTTGTTTGGGGTATCCCTTTTCGCCTGCGCGGCGGGCGCCCCCTTTCTCGGTCACGAGAAAGGGGGTAAAGAGTGACCAAAGGAAGTATCCTTTGGAATCCTCTGAATCGCGGGGGCTTACGGGGGGTGTTTGCAGCCGGTGGGCGCAGTGCTGTCATTTTGGGATTGTATCAAAATTTGCATTGCTGTGGCACTCTGCGTCAACACGCGAATCCACTCGTTTCGCTGCCGCCCTGCTGTGCGAACGGGAAGAACAACCCCCGCCCCTGCGGGGCACCCCCTTCTGAGAAGGGGGCATTTTCAGGAGGCATCTCAAGCCCCCTTCTCGGAAGGGGGTGGCGCGTAGCGCCGGGGGTTGTGTCCCGCGTCCTGCGTCCCGGGGGAAATCCAAAGGGGGGCGCGCCGCCTCGTCGCGCGAATGCGCGTGCCCCGTGCGCGCACGCACGTTACATCAAACATCCGCCCGCTGGCGCGCGGTGCCGAGGGAAATCGACATCCCTCTCCCGTGGTCGTTCTTTCCCCCCTTTCTTTCGACAAAGAAAGGGGGCGCCCGCCGCGCAGGCGAAAAAAGCAGCTTGCGCCGCACGGCGCAATGTTTTTATGCGTTTTTGAGCGCTCATACCCAATACCTCATTCTGACTCCAAAATACGATAAGACCGCAAACGCGGCGCTTACTCCCGTGAACACGAAAAACAGCTTATATTCGCTCCAGCCGCTGAGCTCGAAATGGTGGTGTATCGGCGCCATCCTGAAAAAGCGCTTGCCGTGAGAAAGCTTGAACCAGCCCACCTGTATGACGTCCGACAGCGCCTCGACGAAATACACAAAGCCGAGCGTGATAAGTATAAGCGGCATATCGAGCACGAACGCCAGCGCCGCGACGGAGCCGCCGATGAACTGCGCGCCGGTCTCGCCCATAAAAAGTTTCGCCGGGTGCATATTGAACAGCAAAAAGCCCAAAAGCCCGCCCGCGAACGCCGATGAATATATGCCCGCCCCGCTCGCTTTAAGCCCGGCGGGCGCGCCGCCCAGCAGGCTTATCGCGGCGAAGCAGACGGCTATCGGCAGCGTCACTCCCGCGGCGAGGCCGTCCGCGCCGTCCGTCAGGTTCGCGCCGTTGACCTCGGCGACGATGACAAACGCCGCGAACGCGAGATAAACCGGCTCCGGCAGCGGGACTGTTATATTCGCGAACGGGATGTATAAATTCGGCGTCAAATTCCCGGCCGCCCTCACGAGCAGAACAAACGCCAGCGCTATGACAAGCTGCAATATAAACTTCTGCGACGCTGTGAGGCCCAGGTTGTGTTTTTTCCTGAGCTTTTCAACGTCGTCGATAAAGCCGATAACGCCGTAAACGGCGGCGAGCGCCAGCGGCAGCAGCGCCGTGTAATCCCCCCGCGCAATATTCGGCAGCCCGACCGTGAAGCTGACGGCAACGACTGCGAAGATAAACGTGACGCCGCCGAGTATCGGCGTGCCTTGCTTTGAGAGATGGCTTGCCGGGCCGTCCTGCCTTATATGCTGCACGGCGTTAAGCCGCCGCAGGACCGGCAGCGCGATAAACGCGGAAGCCGCCGCCGCGGCAAACGCTATGGCAAACGCTGTGATGAGCGTGTTCATTTCTGCCTCCTTTTCGGCGTCTTGGCGGCGGTTTTGACAGACACGGCGGCGGCCTCTAAGGCCTCGGCGACGATCACGCGCTCGTCGAAGTCCGATTTTTCACCGTGTATCTCCTGATATGTCTCGTGGCCTTTGCCGGCTAAGATCAGCGTGTCGCCGGGCTTTGAGTTTTCGATTGCCCAATATATCGCTTCACGCCTGTTTTCGATTACGGCATAGGGTGTTTTTGAGTTCTTCATCCCGCCGAGAATTTGATTTATTATCTCTTCGGGCGCTTCGGTGCGCGGGTTGTCGGACGTGACTATCACGAAGTCTGAAAGCTTTGCGGCTATTTCGCCCATCAGCGGGCGCTTAGTCTTGTCGCGGTCGCCGCCGCAGCCGAACAGCGTCACGACGCGCCCGGCGGCGCAGCCTCGCACGGCTTCTATTATGTTTTTCAGCGCGTCCGGCGTGTGCGCGTAATCTATGAGCACCGTAAAATCCCGCCCCGTCGGGACTGTTTCGGCGCGCCCTTTGACGCCTGCGCATTGCGCGAGCGCGTGGGCGACGGCGTCCAGCCCGAAGCCGAAAAGCCTGACGGACAGCATCGCCGCCAGCGCGTTGTAGACTGAGAACATACCGGGGATATTCAGCTCCGTCCGTTCGAGCTCCCCTATCATCAGCGCGCAGAATTCAACCTTTCCGGGCAGAAGCTTCACAAGCCGCGCGGCGAGGTCAGCCGAGTCGCTTTTCGCGGTGAACGTGGATATTTCGCATTGCGCGCCTCGCGCAAATTCCTGTTTATCGCCTCGCGCAAATTCTTGTTTATCGCCGCGCGCAAATTCTTGTTTATCGCCGCGCGCAAGCGCTTCCGCCGCGGCGTCGTCGGCGTTCACGGCGCCGCGCCGGGACTGCGTGAAAAGCCGCGCCTTCGCGCGCGCGTATTCCTCCATACCGCCGTGGAAATCCAGATGATCCTGCGTGAGATTTGTCAGCACGCCGAGCTCAAACGTGATCCCCGCGACGCGCCCGAGCTCAAGCGCGTGCGAGGACACCTCCATTACGGCGTATTCGCAGCCCCCGGCGGCCATTTTCGCGAAAAGGCCGTGCAGAGTTATCGCGTCCGGCGTCGTGGGCGTCGTGCGCTCCGACGAAATTATCTCGCCGCCGAGCATATCGTGTATCGAGCCTATGAGCCCGACGGGCCTGCCGGTCAGATTTTCGAGCATTTGCTTTATCAGGTGCGTCACGGTAGTTTTTCCGTTCGTCCCCGTGACGCCGATGATTTTAAGTCTGTCCGCCGGTCTTCCGAAATAATTTGCCGCAGCGAGGGCGAGCGCCGTTTTTGTGTCCGGCGCCGTGACGTACGGGATATCAATATCCGGCGGCGTCTCGCACAGAACACAGGCGGCGCCGTTTTCGACGGCGCTTTTTATAAAGCCGTGCCCGTCGCTCGCCGTCCCGCGAATTGCCGTAAAGAGACAGCCGGGTGCCGCCAGACGCGAATCGCAGCATATGCCCGTAAGCTCCATATCCGCCGGAGCGCGCATATCCGTAAAATCTATTCCGCTGAAAATGTCCGCAAGCTTCACCGCGACGCCTCCTTTCGTTTCTTTTACCATAGCTTTGACCTCAATACTGCCCTTGAATACTTTTATCGATCAGCGTGAC
>JAISAA010000052.1 GCA_031266955.1 Oscillospiraceae bacterium
TCCGGCAGTCCGAGCGCCCGCAGCCCGCCGAGGCTGAGCTCCCGCGCGGCGCGGCGCGACACGTCCCTGTGCGCCCGCACGGTTTCCGCGAGCTGAGAGCCGAGCCTCGCGCTCGGGTCGAACGCCGTCATCGGGTTTTGCGGTATCAGCGCGAGCCTGCCGCCGCGCAGCGCGCGCATTTCGCGCTCCGACAGTCCGAACAAGCTCCTGTCCGCGAACGACGCCCGCCCCGATACGCGGAATACGCGTTTGTTCAGAAGCCCCAATATCGCGTTTACGCACATCGTCTTTCCGCTGCCGGATATGCCGACGAGCGCGAGCGCCCCGCCCGCGCCGAGCGTAAAGCTGATCTCCGGCGTGAGCGCAGCTCCCGTTTCGGCGAGCGTTACCGACAGCTTCTCGGCGCGCAGGACGGCGCTCATTGCCCCGCGCCCTCCGGCGTCACGACGTCGCGCAGCGCCTCGCCGAACAGGTTGAAGCCCGCCGCCGCTATGAGCACGCACAGCCCGGGGTACACAAGCAGCTCCGGGTGCGTGTGGAAATTCGCCTGTGCGTCGTTGAGCATAGCGCCCCACTCCGCCGCGCCCGCCTCAAAGCCCAGGCCGAGGAACGAAAAGCCGGACACCATTAGAATGGCGGACGCCACGCCCGTGGACAGATACACGACGCACTGCGGGAGTATGTTCGGGATGATGTGGCGGAATATCACCCCGGCGCGCGTGCAGCCCGCGATTTTCGACGCGGTGACGTAGTCCTTCCCCTTCTCGATCGCCGCCCAAGTCCGCACGACCTTCGCGAACCACACCCAAGCGGAGAAGAACACGGCGGCGATTATATTCAACATCCCCTGCCCGAGCGCGCCGACGAGCGAAATGGCGATAACGAGCGGAGGGAACGCCATAAACACGTCGCACACGACGATGAACGCGCGCTCCGCCGCCCCGCCGATATACGCCGCTGACGCGCCGCACACCACGCCGCAGAAGCCTATGACGGCGAGCGACGGCAGCACGATCATCGCCGAGCTCCTCGCGCCGTATATCAGCCGTGACAGAACGCACCGCCCGAGCTGATCCGTGCCGAGCGGGAACCGCGCCCCCGCGGACAAATACTTGGACATGACGTCTATCGCATCGGTGCTGTTCGGCGCGAGCGCGGGAGCGAAGACCGCCGTGAGTAAAAACAGCGCAATTATCGCGAGCCCCGCCGCCGCCTGCGGGTTACGCAGCGTCTTTTTGAGCATTACGCATCCCCTCCCGTATGCGCCATACGCGGGGCGAGCCGCGCGTTCACAAGGTCGGCGAACGTGTTCGCCGCTACGAATATCAGCGCGACGACGAGCACGCAGCCGTTTATCGCCGGCAAGTCCCGCCCGAGCACCGCGTCCGCGAGATAGCTCCCGAGACCCTTTAGCGAGAATATCTTCTCCAAAACGGCGCAGCCCGCGAGCAGATAGCCGAAATACTGGCAGAGCATCGTCAGCATCGGCGGAAACGCGTTTTTCATAACGTGCGCCCACAGCACGCGTTCCGGCGACAGCCCGCGCGCGCCGGCGTAGGTCACGTAGTCCTTGTTCATCTCGGACAGTATCGTCGCGCGGAACACGCGGACGCACGACGAGGCTATCGGCACGGCGAGCGCGGCGGCGGGCAGTATCAGCGCGCGCAGGCCGCCCCCGGTCTCAACGACCCTGAACACGGGAAATATGACCGCGAACACGAGCAGCAGCAAAAAGCCGAGCCAGAAATTCGGAACGGACAGCCCGATAACAGTAACGCCGCGCGTTATGTGGTCAAATACGCCGTTCTTCCGCGAGGCGCACACAGCCGCAGCCGGCACCGACGCGGCGGCGACGAGCAGCAGCGCCAGCCCGGACAGCTTCAGCGTGAGCGGCAGCCGCTCCGCTATATCCCGCGCCACGGGCTTGCGCGTCATAAGCGACGTCCCCAGATCGCCGGAGAATATCCCGCGCAGCCAGCGCAGATACCGGATATGTACGGGCTTGTCCGCGCCCATCTGCACGCGCAGCTCGTCTATCTTCTCCGGCGTCACGTTGAACATCGTCCTGCGCGCGAACGCCTCCGCCGGATCTACCGGCGAAATCGCCGACAGCCCGAACGACATCACCGACACTCCGAACAGCACTACAAGCAGCATAACAGCCCGTCCCGCAGCCGTCCTCATCGCCGAAATCAAAGCGTTGTTGTTCAGTATGATCGCCTCCCCGCTAAAGTTATATTGCACGAATACGAGGAAGTCAAGCATTGCGGACGCATTCGGTGCGTAATCCGAAAAACCCGGTGCTTTTTCCGAAGAGTTTAAAATACTCACGTAAATTGCTTGACAATATCACAGCTTGTATGTTATACCAACACTATCAAACAGTTGAAAGGAACGGTCATAATTATGGTTATTACAAAAGCTGACGTGAACGTCAAGATCGATGCGGACGTGACGGAAATGGCGTTGCGGCTTTTGGCCCATATGGGCTTGGATCAAACGACGGCGATCGATATGTTTTTCCGGCAGATCATCGCGGAAGGCAGGCTGCCGTTTCAACCCGCGGCGACGCTTTCGCTGGACGAGAAAATCGTAGCGGCGGCGTTGACCAGAAATCCGAAAAGAGTTTCACTTCCGACCGACGCAAACGGCAACGTGATCATTGATAAGGAGCAGCACCCGGATATCTACGACTGGGCGGTAAACGGCTGATGGAGCCTTTCGATATTTTTATAGCGTATATGTCTTGGGACGGCGGCGGTAAAGCGCGTCCGGTGTTAGTGTTCATCTTGGGAGACGGAACTGTGGACATCTACCGGATCACAACGCAGTATGAGAGCAAAAGCGATGCGATCAAGGAGCAATACTTCAAAATTATCGACTGGGCGCAAGCCGGACTTGACCGGCAGTCCTACGTTGACGTCGGTACGTTGATTACGCTGTCAATGGCGACGTTCGAGGGCAAAACGCCCATCGGAAAACTGACCGAGAGTGACAAACTGAGACTGCTGGAATTCCTCAGCAGCTGAAAAAATAGTTCTTGCTTTTTTCGACGGGATGTGATATGATTAGTTAAAAGTAACTATACTGCACTTCCTGAAAGCGATGTGGTAAAATGGTAAATTCCTTGGCCGAAATGATATATGCGCCTTACTTTCCGAAGGTCGGGCTGATCCCGGCGCCGGACGGGCAAAACCCGAGGCATTGCGGCTGCTATTACAGGGTCGATCCGAAAATAGGGCGCGGGTACTCGTGGGTGTATACCGTCGGCAACCTGTACGCCGTCGCGGTCTACGATATGGCGCTGCACCGCTCTGTGGAGATAGAGTTCCGCCAGCCGAGATTTATCACGATAGGCAGCTGCGGCAGCGGGGCGGCGTCTATGATGCTGTCGGCGGACGTTAAGGCGCCGGCGACGCTGCTCGGATATGTGGGCGTCCCCGGCTCGAGCTTCTGGGACTTCCCGGATAACAGGCGGCTTCACGCCGTCAGTCTGTCGATGCTTCCGGATTTTTACGGAAAGCGTTTAGCGGAGCGCTTCCCTGACGGCTTCAAGGGCGCGGACTTAGAGCGCATACTCTCCGCCATGCGCTGCGGCGTGCTGTTCCCGGAGCTCGACGCCGCACTGAGCCGCCTGCGCGACTTCATCCCGCCTCCGGGGCTCGCCGCGATGTACTACGAGAGCGTCGTAATGGAGATAGTGTCCCTGCTCGTGCAGTGGCAGTGCCGCCGCGACTGCAATTGCGCGGAGCGCCGCGTGGACGATTGGAAGCGGGACCGCATGGCGGACGTTGCGGAATATTTAGAGCGGAACTGCCGCGAGCGCCCGTCGCTGGAATGCCTGACGCGCGTCGCCTGTATGAGCCGCAACCGTCTCGCGGAGACGTTCAGGGACGTCTACGGCGTGGGTATAGCGCAGTATCGCCGGGGCGTCTGCGTCAGCCGCGCCAAACAGCTCCTGCGCGACTCGGACTTGGAGATAGGCAAAATATCTGCCGAGGTCGGCTACCCGCTGCACGGCAGCTTTTCGGAGATGTTCAAGCAAGCGACGGGCATGACGCCCGGCGAGTACCGCGGGACAGAGGGGTAGCGGCGCTCAACCGTCACACATACACAAACTTATCGTTATACCGCTCGACGTCCACGGCGGCGAGATATTCGCGCGGGGTCATCCCCGTCATCTCCCTGAACTCCTTCGTGAAGTGCGGCTGGTCGTAATACCCCGCGTCGGCGGAGAGCTCGGCGAGACCGGGGCGGCGGGCGCTGTTCATCACTCCGATGACTTTCTGGAACCGTACGCACCGGGCGAACGCCTTCGGCGACAGGCCGAGATTGTCGTCGAACACGCGGTTGATATAGCGCGCGGAGTACAGCGTTTTTTCTTCCAGCTCCGACACGCGGACGGCGCCGCCGCGGAGCTCTATCTCCGCGATAAGCTGCCGCAGCAGCCCGTGAATTCTCCAGCGCCCGCCGATAAAGCTCCGCAAGAGCTCCGCGCGCGCCTCGAAGCCGTCCGCCTCTGCAAGCTTTTCTGTGAGCTCCGCCCCGCCTGGCATATCTGCGATATCAGGGCGCTTGTTCACGATTTCCGTCAGCGATACATCGAGGCGCTCCGGCAGATATCCGGGCTTGAAACGCACTCCGAAGCACGTCTCCCCGCGAGGGAGCGCGAGGAGATCCCGTTTCGTGACGAAGCCGCACAACCGCCCCTCGGCGCGGTTTCCGGAAAACGTGAACAGCATATCGGCGCACCCGTCGGGCAGCGCGGAGCTCTCCTCCGAGCCGTCCGCGTCGGCGGTGAAGGAGTAAAAGTGGACATACGGCGTGTCCGGCACGATCTTCTTAAAATATTTTGTCGTGTTGACTAAAAACAGCGGCTGCACCGAAACGGCATTTTTCGTCATTGCAATCACCTCAATAAAAACAGGCGCACACCCGAAAAGAGTGTGCGCCTTTGCACTGCAAACAATATATCACAACGGGGAGAAGCCCGTCAAGTGTTTTGCCGAAATCTCTGTCAAAAAACGCGCTGTCGCGCGCTATTTCAGGTTGTTCCACACGTTCGATAGATGCGCTGTTAAAAACGCTCCGCCGAGGACGGCGAGAACATAGTTTCCGCGCCACAGCCCGATAAAAGCATAGTATATCGGCGGCAGCGCGACCAAGAAGCAAAGGATGACCGGCAGGGTTTGAAAACCGTTAAAGTAAAATATCCAGCCGACAAAGTACCCGGCGATCGCCGCCATTGCCACACTGAAAAAGACTATTTCCCCCGATGTCCGAAGTGAAAACCATTTCGCGTCGCCGCGCACGAGAAACAGCATAGTTACAATACATGAAATCCCGAGTGTTTTCTCGAAAACATTCAAAACGATTGATTTGTCCTGCATTTCCATAAGGGGATTTGCTTGAAGCGGTATCAACGGCATAACGATGTAGGGCAGCTCCTGCAAAACGAAAAAAGCAAAGCCGAGCGCAAACAGACCGATATATTGATTTTTTGTAACCCCAAACCATCTGAGCATATCCGATTTATTCGCCTCCGTGCCTGCAATATTAGCGCAATTATTCGCATATTTTCCTATTCAGATATTGTATATTTGCGGTAAATACCATTAATATTAGTACATTCTGGGTACTCCCTATATTCATCACCTAAGTATATCATACCAGACTTAGTTAACGCCTTTCCGCTGCCAACATTATTTTCGTGATGATGTGCATTAATACACTTTAACTTAATATTACTAAAAGAATAAGATATGACTGCTCGTGTCGCTTCAGGAGCAATTCCACGATTCCAATATTTTTTACTTATTATGCAATTAATAACTGCGGTCATACCTTGTTCATCGACATCACTAAGATATATTGTACCTATAGCTTGGTTGCTTTCTTTATCAATTATAACCCAATTAAAGGTCAAAGGATTTTTATATTCATTTATCAACATATTTAGAAACGATTTAGTTTCTTCTATGTTTATATGAGGATTCCATGTATAGAACTTGCAAACTTCATCGTCTGTAACCCAATTAGAAAACATATCCTCTGCATCCGAAAGGCGAAACTCTCGTAAAACAAGTCGTTGAGTTTCTATTTTCATTGTGCCCACTTTATTCAACATTGTACTTCTCCTAAGCATTATAGATAATATAAAAACTCCCAGCTAACAACATAAGCGATATACAAGATTGTATCATGGAACAACGATACTGTCAACAATCTGACGTTCAAGCCCGCGCGGAAAGCGCGGCTCAGGTCATTACCGCCTCCGCCTCGATTTCCACGAGCTGCGCCGGGCGGTTCAGCGCCGTCGTGCCTACTACCGTGAACAGCGGTTTGACGTCCTTGTCGCTCGAATGGGCGACTCCGGGCCGTAGGCCCGTATTGATAACATTGGTGAATCCGGCGGGGCCGGATTCAACGAAGAACTCGGAATACGCGCGCGCGATCTCGCCGCTGAGCTTCATATCCACGGCGTAGACCTTTACCGCGATAACGTCCTTCGCGCCCGCACCCGCTTCGGCGAGCAGGCGTAGGAATTTTTCCAGAATGTACTTTGTCTGAGTATAGGCGTCCTCGCCGTATACTGAACCGTCCGGGAGCACGGACGTCGTGCCCCCGATTTTTATAAACGGCCCGACGCGCACCATTCGCGAATAGCCGATACTTGCCTCCAGCGGCGCGGCGCTGGAATAGTTTTTTCTCGTAAAGTCCATATTTGTGCCTGCTTTCTTGATTAAAATTGCGTAATCAAATCTTCGCGCGGAATCTGTCGTAGCGGAATTTGCTTACATCGAGCGTCGGGGTCTCGCCGGAGGCGAGGTCGGCTAAGAGGGCGCCGGCGACAGGGGAAATGCCGAAGCCGTGGCCGGAGAAGCCGCAGCCTATCGTCAGTCCCGGCGTTTCCCGCGGGTTGTCCATTACGGGGATGTGGTCGGCGCAGTCGTCGAGCCAGCCGGCCCACGAACGCACAATTTTCAGGCCGCGCAGAACGGGGAAATACCCGATGATCGCGCGGCACGTGCTCGGAACGGAGATCGACGCGCCGCGCGTCCCGCCGTCGTAAGCCGCGTAGGGCTCATAACCGTGCGCCCCGCCGAAGACGAACGAGCCGTGCTTGGACTGATGTCCGTAGAAATCCGCCATAGCGGTGCCGAGCATCTGCCAAAACATATGCGGCGCCTCCTCCGTGACGATGCACTCCATAAGGATCGGCGACATCGGTATATCCAGCCCAACTGAGGCGAGGAGCTTCCGGCTGTCGTACCCCGCGACGACCGCGATGCTCCCGGCGGAATATACCTCGCCGTCCGCCGTCACCACCTCGGACACGCGCCCGCGGAGCTTACGCAGCCGCGTGACCTCCGCGCCCGTGATATACCGCGCGCCGAGCCGCCGGGCCGCGCGGTAATACGCCAGCGTGACGAGCATGGGATTCGCGTGGCCGTCCGTCGGGCACCACCCCGCGCCTATGACGTCCTCGGACAGATACGGGCATATCTCCCGCGCCTGCTTTTGGTCTATCAGGCACATATCGAGCCCTCCCGCGGCGCAGCTGTCCGTAAGCCCTTGCAGGATCTTCATATGCGCCTCCGTCTTGCCGAGGCGCAGGTTGCCCTCTTGATAATACTCGATATCCATACCGAGCTCGTCCGAGAGTCCGGGCCACAGGTTTTTCACGCCGTACATGGCGAGCGGAAGCTCCGCTGAGTGCCGCCCGGACTGACGCACGCCGCCGCCGTTGCGCGACGAACCCCCGCCGCCGACGCACGCGCCCTTTTCAAGCACCGTGACGCTCAGCCCGCGTTTCGCGAGATAATACGCCGCCGCGCTGCCTATCGCCCCGGCGCCTATGATCACTACGTCTGACGTATTCATTCAAATACCCTCCATTTTCTCGTTCGCGAATACGTACATCTCCGTCGGGCGCGCGGGCGCGCGGCCCGTCGCCTCGTCAAGAACGCCCGGCGGAACGCCGAGCTCCCGCGCTATAAGCGTCCGCACGAGCCGCGCGCACGTCTGCCCCTGGCACAGCCCCATACCGCACCGCAGGAAGCGCCGCACCTCGTGTACGTTGAACATACCGTCGCGCACGGCGCGGCGTATCTCGCCCTTCGTGACCTCCTCGCAGCGGCATATTATAATGTCGTCGTCTGGCGCGGGGACGTACTCTCCGAAATCGCGCGTCCTGTCAACACTCATATTCATACAGATGCCTCCCGCTTCCAAAATCTCGCCTTCATAGCGAGCGCTGTCGGGACGCGCAGCGTCACCAGCGCCGTCTTGTCATACGCCGGCAGCAGCTTCACGTCTGTTATTTCCGCCGGGCACAGCGCCGCGCCGGAGCGCGACAAGGCGACGCCGCGCTCGCCCTTTTCGGGCAGCGGCAAAAATTCATACGGTATCGTCACCTCGGCGCCGCCGTCCCCCGCGTTTTCATTTACCAAGAATATCGACTGACCCGAGCAGGCCGCGACGCACAGCCCGCACCCGACGCACCCCGCCGCCTCATCGAGCTCCGGCAGGGACACTATGCCGCCGCGGACCTTGATGCACCCCTTGGGACAGGCGTCGCGGCACGGATCGCACGGGATGTTTTGCGTACACTCCATAACGGGGTGCAGACCCGAGGCTCGTTTGACGCCGGGATATTCAAAAACCTCCGCGTCACCGAGATACCCGCGCGACAGCAGCGACGCCGATACCGGCAGCCCCACATCCGTCTTGTCCGGAAGCTTTCCGCGATTTTTCGGCGCGAACATCCCCTCGCGCAGACTCTCAAGCGCGGCTTCCAGCTCCGCTTTGCGCGAGAGCAGCGCGTCCCCGGTTATAAAGCCCAGCGCCCCGGCCGCCGCCGCGCCGGATATGCGGCCCTCGAGCATCGCGGAGCTTGCCTCCTCGATGCCGCTGACGTCTCCGGCGGCGTACACACGGGGGATGCTTGTCTCCCCGTCGTCCGCGCACACGGGCAGCCGGCCCGCGCCGTCGTCGCGCATTTCACACCCCGCCATTTTCAAAAGCTGCGTCGAGGACGACAGCCCTACGGCGATGCAAATTGTGTCAGCTTCAAAGCGCTTTTCCGTCCCGCTTATGACGTTCCATTTGCCGTCCACCTCGCCGATAACGACACCCGTCACACGGTCCGTCCCCTCGGCGCGGACGATGGTGTGCGACAGATAAAACGGTACGCCCGTCCGCGCGAGCTTCGCCGCGTGTACGCCGTAGCCCCCGACACGCGGCGCCGCGTCAACGACAGCCGCGAGGGAGCACCCCGCCTGCAAAAGCTGGAACCCCACGACGAGCCCGACGTTCCCGCTTCCGAGCATTAAGACCCGGTCCCCCGGCCTGACGCGGTTGACGTTCATCATAGTCTGCGCCGCGCCCGCGCCCATCACGCCGGGCAGCGTCCAGCCGGGAAACGTCAGCATATTCTCGCTCGCGCCCGTCGCGACTATAACGGCGTCGCCCTTGTACCGGCATACGCCATCGCCTTGGCGCACAAGCACTTCGCGGTCTTTATACAGCCCCATAACGGGCGAGCTCAGAAAAACCTCAACGCCAAGCCTCTCCGCCTCGCCGAGCAGCTCCGCACCGATATTCATCCCGCGAATTTTGGCTTTGTGTTCTTTTGACCCGAAGAATTTATGTATCTGCTTGAACAACTGCCCTCCGGGCTTTAAGTTTTCATCGAACACCGCCGTGCGCATCCCCGCCGCTGCGGCCTCGGCCGCCGCCGACAGTCCGGCGGGCCCCGCGCCCACCACTATCAAATCATATCTTGTCATTTCAAATCGCATACCCCTATATAAAATGAATAAAACAAAAGCACCCGCAGTACACACGTACCGCAGACGCCTTTGTCTGTGAAATAAGAATACCGCTTAACGCGGCGGAGTTATTGTAAAAATCAGAACTAAGCGGGGCTTGCGATATTTACGTTCGCAAATTTTGTATTGAAAAATACTATATTTTACGGTACACTGAATTATCTCTAAATACGGTAGGGAAAAGAGCGCACAGTGCGGAGATGTTAACAGGTTGCAACAAGCTATGGAAAATGAGGTCCTTGATATGCCGTACACGCCAATCGCTATAGACCGCAAAGCCTTGACCATCATGAATGTGCCATTCCCCGATTTGGACACGCTGGAAACCACGGCGGAGGCCATCGGCTCCAATATGTTTGAGGGGTTTACGCCAACACGCAAAGGGATCGAGATCATCCGCGACTATTGTCTCGACAAAATTTCATTCGCTCAATTGGCGACAGCGGCTAAGGGGAGAGCTTATGCGGAATGAATATGATTATCAGTATATCGACCCCGACTACACCTACACCGACCCGCGGACGGGGATATTGCGAAATCTGGCCAGAATCACTGACCGGGAGGCTTTGATATTTGCCGAAACCGCCGCCACTACCAAACGGGCAAGCGAACTGAAAGCCAAACCCATCCGCATCAAAGATTCCGGCGCCCTGTTCGCCATCCACCGCCATCTGTTTCAAGACGTCTACGATTGGGCCGGGAATCCGCGAACCGTGGAAATCAGCAAAGGGGGTAAGCAGTTTTTCCCTTTATCACACTTTTCCAACGCCCGGCGGTATATTGACAGCCTGCTTGCGGAGTACCGGCCTATTGATAAAAACAATAAAGAGAAACTGGCGCGCAAGCTGGCGGAGATGTTGGATGCCGTGAACTTCTTTCACCCCTTCCGCGAGGGCAACGGACGGACACAAAGGGAGCTGCTGCGGTTATTGGCGCGGGAAAAAGGCTGGACGCTCAGCCTGAACCCACCTGACAATACAGAAGTCTACGAGAGGTATATGGCGGGCACGATAA
>JAISAA010000247.1 GCA_031266955.1 Oscillospiraceae bacterium
GCTGTGCGAAAATTGCTCCGGCACAAGCAGCAGGATTTTCTCCCCCGCCTCACCGCGCCTTTTGACGTCCTCCATGACGCGCCCCGTCTTACCTGTCCCCGCCCGCCCCAACACGAGCGTCAATACTCTGTCCATGCAAAAAATATACCACACCCGCGCGCAAATTGTCAAACGGCCTTTTCGCGGTCTCCCCTCTCGGGTACCCCTGCCCTTGCACAGGCTTTCATATGGCGGAGGGGACAGGATTCGAACCTGCGTGAGATTGCTCTCTAACGGTTTTCAAGACCGCCCCGTTATGACCGCTTCGGTACCCCTCCATATATATAAATCCTAGCACATACATACGCGATTGTCAATGTGGAATAAACGGCTGCTCGCTTGGATAAGAAAAGTATCTGAAACCGTTATCGGCTTCCCAATCATATATTTTTGTTATATCAAGCTCATTTTTGGCGTGTTGATCGTCGATTGATCCTCCGGACATTGAATCGTCGCTTCCGGCGAATAACGAACACGGGATCAACGGTTTTTTTGTTTTGCAATATGCGGCGGCACTGTGGTGACCGTTGACGATATAGAAGAATCCGTTTGAAAAAAGCACGTCAATGGGAGGAAGAGACTCGTTACGTAAAATCATATCGCAGTATTTCTCAAAAATATCATCAGACATAGTTTTCATAGTTTGAGTGGGATAGAGACAAAACTGCGAGAGCCACAACTGAAACTGCTTGTCCGCCGCGCCGTCCTCGGCATTATACTGCGACATAATCATATTAGCCGTATAATCGGAAGATACGGAGGTCGTATCAATTATCAAATCGAAATTTCTCAGATCATAGCAGTCGACATGATATTTGTCCTTATATCGAAAGTTTTCACTTGCCTTTCTGGCCTTTAACTGTCTCTTCGCGTCCTGAACATCAGAATAAATTTCAGACGAACCGCGTTTATCGTACATAACTCTCTTTGCGGCAACAGTTTCATCTACCGTTAAAAAAACTTTATAAGTGTTTCGCACAAAATGCCAAGCCATTCTTGAATCAATGACAATATCGGTGTTCGAGTCGGATAGAGCTATTAATTCTCCGTCAATCAATCGGTCGATCTCAGGGTGGGTTTCCATATATTTATTGAGGTCAAAGATAGACATTTTCATTTCTGAAGCAAGTTTCCTTTGAATAATACCCGTTGAGAACATTTCGAGATTATACATAGCTTGCAATTTTCTGCAAACTGTGCTTTTACCGCTTCCCAAGTCACCGGTAACGGAAATTTTTATTGGCATCTACTTAACCCCTTTTTAATATTTGGCACAGCATGAAAGAAAATGAATATTTTAAAAGATATGCCGCCTTTTATTGAGTTGTTATTATATCGCAAAGGCCTCCCAAAAGCAACCTCAGTTTTTCCCGATTTCCATAACTGGGCATCAAGTTACGCATAAATTGATGTCACTTTATCTTCGCGATGAGGTCTATAAAGTTCTCGGAGGACAATATGAGCGCGTAGCTGCAAAAGATCAGGTCCACGTCTTCGTACTGCCCGATCACTTCGACCGCTGAGCCTGTGAACGAGCGCGGGTCGAGCACGACGACGTTCTCGTAGTGGGGGGCGAGCCACGGGATGAACGCGTTGCCGTATGAATTTTTTATTATTACCGCCGTTCTGCCGTTCTTGACGGACGTCGTGACGGTCATTTGCGGTTTGTCGCCGCCCAGGAATATATTGTACGTCGTCTTCCCGTTTGCGCCGGGCGTTTGCAGAAGCGGCTGCGAGGTTTCGAGTTCCCCTCTGTATTTGTAGGCGTAGATCGTGTCGGGATTTGATTTCAGAGAGGCGGACGGCGCGAGGGCGTAGAGATAGCCGAGGAAGTTCGGGTATTCAAACTCCTCGTACTCGTCGAGCGACTTGGGCTCAAAGCCCGCGGCGGCCGCAAAGGCGCGGTACGCGTAATAAGCTCCGCGCGCCGTCCAGTGGTGATCCGTGCGGAAATATATATACTCGGTCGCGTGCTCGGCGATGCTTGAGTACGCGTCCACCGGGACGACGCCGTCGGCCAGAGTCTCTGTGATGCGCTGTATGGCATCGTACTCGGAGTTTGAGACGCTTTTATACTTCTCGGGCATGAACTCGATCTGCGTCGGAGTGACGAGGGAGAACACGCGCACGTTGTCGCCGAGCGCCTCGCGGTAGCCGTTTATTACCCCGGAATACTTGTCTATAAGGCGCCCGCTGTAGCCGAACAGCTCGACGAGCCTGTCCTCGAATATCAGCAGGGGCCCCTTGACGTTACCGGCGCCTACGGGCTCCATGTAGTTCACCTCCGGCGCGGGCGGCGGCGTAGGCGAGGGGGTAGGCGTGGCCGTTGGCGACGCGGCCGGCGCGGACGGTTCCGCCTGAGACGGGGAGGGCGCGGCGGTCGGCGTCGGCGTCGGTTCCGGAGTTGAAGTGGGCAACGGCGCGGACGATGTATCAGATTGCGTGGAAGACGGTACGCCGACGCCGTACAGGCTGCCGAGCGCGCGCGAGGCGGCCGCGACGTCCGCGCGGTACCCTACGCGATCCGAGAGCCACGGCTCGACGCTCCCGGCGAATTCGCCGGAAAACACATTCTGCGCGTTCGCCTCTGCGAGCGCGTTGATAGTCCGGTTTTCATCCCAAACAGTCCGCATATCCACGGGGAAAACCGTGACCGCCAGCACACAAGCCACAAGCGCGGCGCAAAACAGCGCAATATTCATCCTTTTCATGCAAAACCTCCGTAAGCGAAGTTAAAATCGAAAATATAAAAACGGATTGTAGCTGCGTCCGACGAGCGATATGAAGCACAGCGCCATGACGGCCATGTTGCCCAAGGGTTCCGCGGCGGGCAGACGGGCGCGCAGGCGGGCCCATATCCGCGACGGGAGCGGCGTGGAAGCTACCATGAGCACGACCAAAAGGAAAATATTGGAATAAAAGACCGATTCGACGCGGAAATCGGCTGTCGGGGCGCCTCCGAACGCCGCGGAGAAGAATCTGCCGAGCTCCGGCATATCGGTGAAGTAAAATATCG
>JAISAA010000270.1 GCA_031266955.1 Oscillospiraceae bacterium
TTTAGCATTTCGTTCAGGCGGGACGCCGCGCGGTCTATCGTCTCTATGCGGTTGTGCAGGTAATACGTCTGCCCGCCGCGCGAGACCTCGCGGCGTATCGCGTCGCAGACAACGCCCCAGTCGTGCTCTAAAACATAGGTCTGCACGGGCTGGCGCCCCGTCGGCGGTTCTTCTATGACGGACATATCGCGTATGCCGGACAGCGCCATATTCAGCGTGCGCGGTATCGGCGTCGCGGACAGCGTCAGCACATCGACATTTTTGGAGAGCTCCTTCAGCCGCTCTTTATGCGTCACGCCGAAGCGCTGCTCCTCGTCCACGACGAGCAGGCCGAGCTTGCTGAACTCCATATCGCGCTGCAAGAGCTTGTGCGTCCCGATGACGATGTCGCACGAGCCCTCGCGTATGTTTTTGAGCGCTTTTTTTATCTCAGCCGGGCTACGGAAGCGCGAGAGCACTTCGATATTCACGGGATACCCCGCGAAACGCTTTGACGCCGTGATAAAATGCTGCCGCGCGAGCACCGTCGTCGGGACGAGCACCGCCGCCTGATACCCGTCGAGCACGCATTTCATAACGGCGCGCAGCGCGACCTCCGTCTTGCCGTAGCCGACGTCCCCGCACAGCAGACGGTCCATCGGGACGGCGCGCTCCATATCGCCCTTTATCTCTGAAATGCACCGCAATTGATCGTCGGTCTCCGGATAGCCGAACTTTTCCTCAAACTCCCGCTGCCAGGTAGAATCCGGCGAAAACGCGCGGCCTCGCGCGTTCTGCCGCGCGGCATACAGAGCGATGAGCTCGCGCGCTATATCGCGGGCGGCTCGGCTCGCCTTGCTTTTCGCCTTTACCCAGTCCGTACCGCCCATTTTCGACAGGCGCACGGGGGAATCCTCCCCGCCGCCGCCGATGTATTTTGACAGGTTGTCGAGCTGCGTGGCGAGGATATACAGGCTGTCGCCGCCGGCGTATTCGATCTTCAGGTAATCCTTGACGACGCCGTCCACCGTCATCTGGAATATCCCGAGGAAGCGGCCTATCCCGTGGTGCTCGTGGACGACGAGGTCTCCGATATTCAGGTCGGTGAAGCTCTGGACGCGCTCGCGGTTCGTTTTCGAGCGCGTTCTGCGGGGCCGCGCGGCGCGCACCTCGCTGTAATGCCCCTCGGTCAGCACGGCGAGCTTTATCGACGGATATTCCATCCCGCCGGAAAGCGCGCCGACGGCGACGGCGGCGCTTCCAGGCGCCGGCAGCGCGCGCAGGTCGTAGTCGAGCGCCGAGCGGAGCTCTTTTTCGGACAGATACCGCGCGAGCGCGTCGGCGGCGGCGCGCGTCGGCGACGTCAGAACGACCCTGTAGCCGCTGTTTATGTAGTGCCCGAGCTCCCCCGCCGCCGTTTCAAGGCTCCCGCCGTAGCTCGGGAGCTGCTTGGCGAACGCGGACGCGGCGATTTTGGGCGCTATCGGATATTCCGAGACCGTGAACGCGTCGGACATTATGACCGCAAACCGCCCGAGGGCGGCGAAAAGCCCGTCCGCGGATTCGTTGAACCGCAGCAGCGACGCGTCCATCGTCCCCGCCTCAAGCAGCGGCAAAAGCTCCTCGTAAAGCTGCTTTTCGGCGCGCTCTGCGGCCTGCTTTACGCGCGAGGGCTCGCTTATCAGCACCGCGGCGTTTTCGGGCAGATAGTCGAGCGCGGAGGCGAACGGATATACGAGCTCGATATACCTGTCGGCGGCCGGGAAGCTGCGACCGCCGCGCAGCCTGTCGAGCTCAGAGGCTATCTGCTCGCGCCGCGCCGCGCCGCGCGCCCCGCGTGAGCGCTCTGACAGGTTTTCGAGCTCCGCGATAAGCCCGGCCTCGCCGCCCGGCGAAAGCGCCGCCAGCGTTTCCGCGGCGGGCAAAATGACGGCGCGGGCGCACAGCTCGCCCCGCCGCTGCGTGGACGCGTCGAAAAACGAGAGGGAATCTATCTCGTCTCCGAAAAATTCCGCGCGCACAGGCTCCGAATGCGCGGGTGAAAATATATCGACTATGCCGCCGCGCCGCGCGAACTGCCCGCACGAATCCGCCTGCTCGGAGTGCGAATAGCCCAGCTCGGTGAGGCGCGCGCACAGCTCGTCGATATCGCGCGTTTCGCCGGGCGAAAGCGTGAAAACGGAGCTTTTCAGTATGTCCTGCGGTATGGCGCGCTGCATAAGCGCCCAGGCGGTCGTAACTATGACCGCCGCGCGGGGCAAGGCCTCGTCATTCCCGACTTTGTAATTTCCGGCTTCGCGGAGCCCGCCCGAGACGCGCAGGAGCGCCGCGAGCCGCCGCCGCTCGTATTCGCGGGAAACGCCCTCGACGTCGCGGAAGACAAAATCGCGCGGCGGGAGCACGCAGACGTCCTCGCCGGTGAGCGCCGCGAGGTCCCCCGCGGCGCGGCGCAGCTCTAACTCGTCGGAGGCGACGTAAACGACGGGCCGGCCGGTTTCGGCGCGCACGGCGGCAAGCAGATGCGCCCGGTGTACGCCGGAAAGCCCGGAGATCAGGGCGGGGCAGGCGCCGGATTCTACCGCGGCGACCGTCCGGGCGATCTCCGGTTCGTC
>JAISAA010000287.1 GCA_031266955.1 Oscillospiraceae bacterium
GCGTTTTGTACCCGATAGAGATCAAAAAACACGCGGATCCGCAAAAAAGCGACGCCGCGGCGTTCCGGCTGCTTGATAAGCTCCCGGATGTCAAACGCGGTCCCGGCGGCGTAGTCTGCTTGTACGACAGGCTTGCCGCGCTGAGCGGGAATGACAGGGTGATCCCCGTCAATATGCTGTAAGCCGCGTGCGCGCACGCACGCGCAATCACAACAATGGCCCCTCTTATACATTTTTACATCGGCGCGCCGCCGCGCCGTGACGGAATTTGGGCGTTTCGCCGAAACAAAAAATTTTTTTTGATTTTTAACGAAAAAAGCTTGACAAGCCAAAACGTAAAGTGTTAATATACTGGAGCCTTTGACATTAAATGCCGGAAAAGGCGGTTTTTTGTGATTTTTCGGTCGCGCGGGCTCCGGTAAACGGCGCGCGGCGGAAAATACAAAAATACGCAATGCGAAGCACGAATAAAATATTATTCGCTATAGCGAATAGGAGCCGCGCAAAATGCGCATTTTGCGCGGCTCCGCCCGTCTCTCACAGTGAGAGACGGGCGGAGAGGACGCTGATATTAAAATGGGTCAGATACATCATTCCAAAACGCCGAAACGCGGCGGCGGAAGAACGCGGCGGCGCGTCGCTTGGGCCGTTTGCGCCGCGATGGTGCTCGCGCTGTGCGCGGGCTTCGTGAGCGCTCTCGCGGGCTCCGGCGACGAAAATGAAACTGACTGGGAGACGATGGAGTTTGACCCCGGCGTAGCGGAGGCCCGCGCGGCGGAGCTCGGCGCCGGAGCCTCGGACCCCGTGAAAGACGCCGAGGACACCGTTGCTTACTTTACGGGCAGCGTCGCGGAGCTGGAGGAGGAGAGGTCGCGGCTTGAGGCGGAGATCGATGAGATCGCCGTCTTTATAGAGCTTCTGGAGGCCGAAAACTCATCCCTCGCCGATACATATAAGCGGCTCGCCGAAAAGGACGAGAAAGAGCTGGACGCTTTGCGGATAAAGCTTGAAAGCGCGCGGGAGCTGCTGGACGCGGCAAAGGCGCGGCTCGCCGAAGCGGCGGGCGAGCAAACAGTAAGCTCCGAGGGGTCCGCGCCCTCAGAACCGACGCCGGAAGCCGTCCCCGAGGACACTACCCCCCCTCCGGAAACGGAGACCGTCCTCGGGGACGGCGAAAACGATCCGCAGGCGGCAATTGATACCGACTCGGCTGAGCCCGGCGCGGGCGATGCCGATATAAGCGATCCCGGCGCGGACGAAGCCTACTACGAAACGCCGCCCGACGGCGGAGAGTGGATGACCGATGCTCCGCAGCCCGTGATCGGCTGATTTTTATTTGACTTTAGAAAGGACCATTGCCCGCCATGAAGAAAGCCAGCTTATTCATTATTTTGTCGCTGTTTTTGGTGTGCCTGCTGCTGGGCGCGTTTGTCGTGTTCCGCAATCTGGAGGCCGAGCCCCTGTTCGCGCAGAACGGGTTTATACTGACCGACGAGGTGTATACGGACGCCGACGGCACGTTCGCGCGCGGCTACGAGTTCCTCAGCGGGACGCAGTACAATACAAAGTTCCCCGAGCGCATATCCTTTGACGACAGGGACGGCAACAGGATATACTCGGACTTAAACGGCTTTGTCCACTATGAGGACGGCTCCGTCAGCTCGCTGTCAAACGCGGTGCTGATGAATTTAGACGACCTCGGCTCCAGCCTCGTCAACTACTATAATATAACCCCCGCCACGCCGATAGAGCGCGCGGGCGGCAGTTATATGATACAGCAGCCCAGCGGCGAGGTGATGCTCGACTCCTTTATAATGAAGCTGGCGGGCGGCAAGCTGCTGATAGCGGCGCCGTCCATCGAGCTGTATACAACAAACGGCGCGCCGCAGGAATACGGCGGCTACTTAGAGGTCAACTATATAGACGACAGCGTCACGAGCATAGTCCACGAATCCGGCGCGCTGCTTACCGTCGCGCCCGAATGCTACGCGACGGTCGGCACGGCGCGCATCGACCTCGCGGCGAAGCGCGTAGTGCGCACGGACACGAACGACGTTATGTATATAGAGCAGATGGTGGTCGGCGCGGACGACAACATCGACCTCGTTGACAACGCGAACATACTCGGCTTCAAAATACCGCAGATAAAGCTGCCCGAGATAGAGATAAAAACGCCGACGTTCGTCGCCGTGGACGGCGAAAACGGCGAGGACGGCGAGGACGGCGAGAACGGCGTAAACGGAGAGGCCGGGCGCGCCGGCGCGGACGGCGCCGTGGGTAAGCCCGGCGACGACGGGGCAAGCGGCGACATCGGAAAGGACGGCACGCAGGGGACCGAGGGCCGCTCCGGCGAATCGGGCGAGGACGGCGTTGACGGACAGACGGGCGTTAACGGGCGGTCAGGAACCGCCGGCAGTAATGGCGAAACCGTAGGCGGCGACGGGCTTGACGACGAGGACAGCGCCGTGGACTCCTCGACGGCGAATATCCCGACGGTAAAGATGACTCCGTCCAGCTTCGCCGTAAGCCCCGCCGGAGGGCTTACAATGGATATCAAGGTCACTGACGGGGACGGACAGCTTGACGTCAACGGTACGATAAAAATCACGGAGAGCTCGACGGGCCGCGTGGTCTACAGCGCCGCCGTGCTGCTGGACGCCGACAAAACGGTGACGGTCACGGCGGAGGATATCGCCGAATATAATCTGGACACCTATAACACCGCGAGCTTCAAGCTGATAGAGGGCGCGGAATATCAGCTCACGATAGAAAGCGACTTCAACTACGCCAGCGTCGATTATCACCGCGTATTCCTCGCAAAGCTGTTCCGCCCGAACACCGCGGGCATAGACCTTTATTTCCAGAGCGCCGGCACGGACTGGCTGACGTTCGCGGTGCAAAAGAATAAAGAGTCCACAGTGGATAGGTTTACGGTACAGCTCTCGACCGGGAGCGGGACGCCCGTAACGGTGTTCTACATCAGCACGGGCGGACAGACCAACCCCGCGACGCATACGGTCGTGTTTGACGCCGAGGGGCTCGCGACGTTCACATTTGAATATGACAGTGTCTTCGGCTCGCCTGCGCTTACCTCTGACACGCTGTATCTTGCGCAGATCACGGCGCTGCATTTCGAGGACGAGGGATCGGCGGATGCCGCGGGACCCGGTATCCAGTACGGCACGCCCGTAGAGGGCAGGACGCTGAAAGCCCTGCCGACAATCGGCGGCATAAATATAATACTGGGCGGCAACGGCTTTTCGCTACAGGCGGCGAAGGTCAGCGACGCCGCGAGCATAAAAAGCTACCGCTATGAGATATACCTCGGCAGTGTCGCGGACAATGATCTGACGAAAACGGTGCCGGAAAAACCGATAGCCGTCGTCGAAAGCGCTTCGCTTACGCCGGTTTCGGTGCCTTTGAATACGCCGTTGGCGCCGGACAATGGCATCTTGACCCGCAGTAGCTTCTACCGCGCGCGCGTCGTCGGCACGTTCAGGGACAACGCGAAGGACATTGAAATAGAGATGCTGCGCACGGATGCGGAGGTCACGACGCATACCAAGCTCTCCGAGGAATTCGGCATTACGGCGCTCACAATGCCGACGCTCGAGTACGCCGAAGGCGTTCAGACCGCAAATACGATCACCGGCACGATCTACGTCACCCCGACCGGCGGCGCCGTGATCAGTACCGACACTGGCGGGTTCGCGGCGTTCACGGTCGCGCTCTACAACTCGTCGGGCAGCCCCGTTACCGTCGGGAATTGGCCTCAGGTTATTCCGGCGCGGGAGGAAGCTCACGCCGGCGGCGACAAGCCTGCTTACGCACTTCCCATAAATCAGGAGGATTTGAACCAGAACAGCGTGTATATGCTGACGGTGACGGCGCTTGTGGATTTGGACGGCGCCGGAACCGCGTACCTCCCGGAAAAGATGGTGATCGGCTCCGTAAACGCGAGGACGCTGCAGCACCCGCCGCTCATAGCGCAAATGTCGCTGGGTACCCAGAGCACGGGAAACGCTATGAATGTGGACGTGAAAATACTCCCGCTCGCGGCGGGTCTCGCGGCATGGGATGACGGCACTATATCAGCGGCGGAAAAGCAAAATGAACTCACCGCGGCGAAAGCGGAGGTCGGGCAAATAGAGAAGCTTGAGTTCTATCTCTATTACAGCAATTTGGCGGAGACGATCGCCAAGCTTCAGGCGGTGCCGAGCTATCAGTTCGCGGGAACGGCGGAGAGGAACGCGTTCTTCAACGGCAGTCCGGGCTTGCTGGCGGACGGGCTTATTGTGTCGTGCGGAACTACGCTGTACCGGTATTATCCGACCTACACCAACGATAAAGGTGAGGTCGAGATCGGAGTGTGGCGGATATTCACCGCGAATGACGATATTTATATAAAGAATTACGTTGACGGCGGGATCAAGAATTATCAAGCCGGGGACGCGCTTTTCCTGTACGACTCTATGACATTCGACCCGAACAAGCCCGTGATGACGGACACCTTCAATTTTGAAAGTGTTTTTACGGCGGATTTCATTGATAACGTGTACAACCTGAGTGAAAAGTCGTTTAACAAGGACTCAAGCTATTTCGAGCAATGGGAAGACCAGACCTTCACAATAGTTCTGGCGTACGGCTATGACTACGCGGGCAACCGGATACCGTTCTACAACAACTACGCCGCGTTCAACCTTGCCCCCGCGATACCGGAAATACCCGAAAAGCCTGAACAAATCGTGACCGCGGACGCGTTCACTAACGCCGGGAACGACCTTTTGAACGCGGGCTTTGGCGACAGAGAGACAAAATATATCCCCGAGATCGCGGAGTCGATGAATATGAATTCGAGTGTCCTGAAAGGAAGACTGGACGAAACTACCCTCGCCGGGTACACGGTGAACGCGGATACGCTTAAGCTCAAGAATAACATCAAGAGCCTGACATACTCGATGTATAAGCTTAATGATTTTGTTGACACTGCGAGTCCAAGGGCTGTTGCTCTGGACGCGTTGAGCATCGGCAACAACGCTGCGCACGTCGCCGACTTCGTATTCAACAGCGTGGGGCTGATTTCGGACAACGGCGTTATCCCAAAGCTCTCCGTAGTGCTCACGGGCGGTACGACTATGACCGGCGACCGGAACCTGCCGAGCGGCCAGGTTGGAACTGCCAGCCGGGATACGTACTACTTGAAGGCGGAAAACTCGTTCCCGCAAAGAATAGAAGTGGGTTCCCGGGAAGGCTACTACCGGGCGTATGTGAAGGCGGCCCGGGGCGAGCAATACTTCTTTACGGTGACCGTGACGTATTTGCTCGGGCCCGCGGGTGCGGAATATGACTACACGCTGCCGGATCAAGACCCGGTTTACGGGCTGAACGGGACGCCCGGGTCCGCGAATCTGCTGATGCGCAGCCTGCGCCTTGACGCGCCCCGGCAGGCCGCCAGGTTCGCGTTCTATCCCGGCAAAGTGGTATCGGACAACACGAGCGGGTATCAGCCGTACATCAATTATACGCTGGCGGACCTTGACGGCGCGCTGGCGGACGGCGGCAAGCTGGAGAGCGTGGCTATTGGCGCGAACAAGATTACGCTGAATATGAGCTCGCCGAACGCGCTGGTCGAAACCGACGTGTTTCTGCCCATCGGGCTTCTGGGAGAAAGCACCGACAATACCGTCACAAGTTCTGCCAACTGGTTTATGCAGATGAACGGTATGGACCCGGTGATGGATATTTATCAGAAGTTCTATTCAGGAAAGACCTCGCCCGACGACGGGCTTGAGTCAAAGGAGCTGTTCCAGCGCGGCTTTGAGGCGCTGGCATCGGACGCGCAAAAAGGCACGAATACCTATTATAAGACGAAATTCCCGGATAGCGGAGTGACATTCAAGGTCGAGTCGGAAGAGGTTGCGAACCGCTTTGTGATTCAAGTAGAGGGTCTCGTTAACGATCAATTGTGGCGCGTGGCGGGCCTTGAGGTGACGATCAACCACGATTGGGAAGACAACGACACCCCGGGCGATAGAACGCTTGTGCTCGCCGCGGAAAAGATTTCCGCGGGCAATCCGATAACCGCCTACATTCCGTTCGATATGCTTGGCGAAGACAACGAAATAAATAGCCAATATCAATTCACGGTCAACGTGCTGTACGACGAAGGAAACTGGGGCTTCAGCAGCGCGCAAACCGAAAACGGAAGCAACTACTACGCGTTTCAGGTGTTCGGCAAAGACCTCGTCCACACCCTGAACGGCGTGGACCCCGGCAATACGGTAGAGTCGCCGTACCTCGCTCCGTCGAGGCTTACCGGCGTGAATTCAAGTACGAAGCATTCTCTGGCGAACAGCGGTATCGCCGCCGGCAGCGTATACAGCCTTACGGCGGAGTGGGACGGCAACGCAAACAAGCCGAAATCGATCGCGTGGGAAAACAAACTGACCGTATACGGCGGGGGTGACGCCGCGCGGAGGCAAGGCACGTTCACCGTCTCCGATAAAGGCGGTATAGACAACGAAGGCTTGAAGGTGACCGGAGCCTGGAGCGGCTATCTGACCCTCAAGCAGCTTAAAAAGGCGGGCGTGAATGCGGACGGCAACGGCAATACGCTGCCAAAACGCGGCGCCCTGATGCCGGAGCTGTGGAATACCCAGATACAGACCGGCCCGACAACCGGGACGCTGACCTTTATGATCAAAAACCGCTCCGGCCTGAGAACGGTGGATGGCGACAAAATGGAGCTCTACGTCGTGCTGTGGGGCTGCGACGGCCCGGCCAGCAGTTCTTCGGAGAACGACGCCAGCGGGAACAAAATGACGGCGCCGGATAGTGTTGCAAGCGCGTATAACTACTACGGCAAGGCGACGACGCCCGGCGAGCCTACGGACTATGCGATAGACGCGACCGGTAAGTTTCTGAAGCTTGACAAGCTGAACGATGAGCAAGAATTCACGATCACATTTGGAGATACAGGCCAGGATGAAGACAAATTGTGGCCGGGCAAACAGTACTGGGTGTCGTTCTACGCTGTGTACGACAAGAACGGCACTATGACGGCAATACCGCTGTACGACCCGGTAAGGCAGGAGCAAGTCAGTATAACCAGCCCGGTCAAATACAGATTCATAACGGCCGCCGCGGTAAAAATCGACGGCCCGGACGGTGATAAGGAGCCGATGCACTACGAGCCGAAGAACTACCGGGATCGCTCGGTACAGCTCAATTTCAAGTCGGACACCTCGACGGGATACTTCTATGTATACACGCTGAAGGTGACGAAAGCGGCAGACGGGGGGCTGCCTGAAAATCAGGAAATCACTCACCAGCAGCTTCTGGAGATGGGCCTGATAAGTACGGGCGACGTCAGCGGGGGAATGAACAAAACCGTCAATCTCACCTTCAAACCCGGCAACAAGTTTACCTGCGACAGTCTGGACTTGAGTGCATATGATTTCTGGGCGCCGTACACGGAGTACGAGCTGACGGTAACGGCGAGCACGGTGAGAGGCTCGCTCGACTCCGCCCACGTGCTGGGCTCAAGGACGTTCACCTTCACGGCTCCCGAGCTTAACAAAGCAAGCTTCGCGTCTACCGTGACGCCGAGCCTTGAAAGCGGCAATAACTACACGCTCACATACCACATAAACACGTCCGACGCGAACAAAGTGGTTGCCGACGTCCCGACGGGCGTGGACAGCACGGGCAGCCAGGGCGCGTATAAGGTGCGGCTGTTTAAGTCTGACGGCACGCCGGTCACGACGACCTATGACGCTTTGATTTTCAACGAGGGGGCGCCCGTTTCCGAATTTGTGTTTGACGATAGCACGGTGCCGGGCAAGCTCAGCCCGGACACGACCTACGAGCTGCGCGTTTACGCCGTATCGAACATCGGAAACGACGAGACGCCGACTCCGTACGCTGATGTTACCCAGTTTGACGCCGCCGCTTTTGCGTGGGACAATCAGACGTATGTCATACACAGAAAGGCCGTCGCCACGACAAACGTCAACGGCGTCGCCGTAGGAACGATAACAGCTTCCGCCGCGAGCGACAACAGAATAACGCTGACGTTTAACAACAGCGCGCGGCTGACAAGCGTGAATGAAATATACTACACGGTCACGGATAACACGGGGCATAACGCTGATATGAGCATCGGTAAGTACACGGACCGCCTTTCGGTCAATTCAGCGTCGTTCACAGAGGTGAGCCCGGGAACCTACGAATATACTCTGCCCGCCGCAGTAACGGCGGGCGCGGGAATCTACGAAATAACACTGTCGTTCAGCGCGGGCGGGGTCTCCGTCGGGGGCAACTACTCCGTCAGGTACGCCGCTAAGTAACGGCGCGTATGCCATTTACGTTGATTATATGTTGATTAAGAGAGGTCACGCGTATGAGAAGATTTAATAAAAAGGCGATTGTGAGCTGCGCCGTGCTCGGCGGCGTCGTGGTGCTAAATCTCGCCGTGCTGATCCTGATGGTCTTCAGGGTGAGCGGGCAGCGCGAGACGGTGTATCAGCTCCCCGCGGGCAGCATCGTCTACGCGAAGGACAATCAGCCGGTTACGGTGATGGAGGCGGGCGTTATACGCTCCTCCGCCGACGGGCTGTTTTACCTGTCGTTCACGGACGGCGGCGACGAGTATCCGCTCGGCCCGCGCCCCGTGACGTATAACCCTGATATGTCCGCGCTGCGTATGTACGGCGGCGGGTATCAGGTGTTCGACGACGGCGGCGTGAGCACGCTGCGCGGCGAAACTGAGGTCACGAGCTTCGACAGCCCGGCGTTCTACAAGCTCGCCGACAGGCGGTACATAATGGTCGGCGGCGCGATAACGGACGAAACGGGCCTGTTCTCAGCGGACAATTTTCTGTATATAGTGCTCGACAAGCTCGGCAACGCCCAGCTTCTCAACGACGTTGTGAATATGAAAACGCTTAGGGAAATGGTGCTGCAGAGCGGCGACGTGCGCTTTAATATCTCCGGAGAGCGCATCGACACCGGCGGCGTGTCGATAGACCTTACGAAAATACTCGGCACAAGCTCCGTAGGAATGTCCGTGCTCGAGGGCGATGAGACGTCCGGAAACGGCGGCGCCGAGGGCGGGGATACCGAGACCCAGGACAGGATAACGGCGGGCTCTGACGAAACGATAGTGATCCGTGGCGGCATGGGCGGCTACGGCGGCTACGGCGGCATGGGCGGCACGGGCGGCGAAGGCGGCGAGGGCGGCATAGGCGGCTCCGGCGGCGAAGGCGGCCTCGGCGGCAAGGGCGGCCTTGGCGGCGTGGGCGGCTCGGGCGGCGAGGGCGGTCTCGGCGGCTACGGCGGAATAGGCGGCTCCGGCGGCTCGGGCGGAGCCGGAGGGGCCGGCGGGCAGGGCGGCTCCGGAGGAAACGGCGCGGCCGGCGCGACGGCGAAGATACCGAAAATAACGCTGCGCCGGAACGTGATGTTCCTTTCTCTGGCGACGGGCCCCAACTATATAGACGTGGAATATTCCGTAGTAGACCCCGGCTACGCCTACGGCGCCATATATTTGCAGATCGACGAGCTGCGCCAGGACCTGACGACCCCTGAGGACCCGAAGCTTAATCCGGCTTTCAGGCTCGACCTGAACCCGGACGGGCACAGCGTGCGCGTCATAGACCTCCAGCCGTCGAAGGAGTATACATTAAAGCTTGTCGTGGACTCGCTCGCGGATGCCAGCACGGCGGAGATCGTCGATATAGTCCGCGCGTCAACGGCGCCGATAGCGGCGCTCATCACGGTAGAGCTCATCACGCAGAACCAAATTTACTACAACGTCAAGCTCGACCCCGATTACGTGCTCAACAGCGCGGTGTTGCATATTGACAATGCCGGCGCCACGGATAACGATCAGCCGATCGACGTCCGGCAGGCCGCCTCGCCGGCGGGCTTTTCCGGGGTGTTCAATTATATCGGGGGCGGAACTCACACGATAACGCTCACGGAATGCTACTATCAGGGAACTGAGCCGCAGAATAAAGTCTCGCTCGGCTACGCGTCACTCACCTACAACAACCCGACGTCGTCAGCCGACACTCCGGTGACACAGATGGCTTCGCTGAATCTGCAAAGCTCCGGCTTCTCGCTCTCAAGTATGCAAGTCACGGAGCCGACGCCGTCAACACCAGAACCGGCTCAGGAACCGACGCCGGCACAGCCCTCGGAGCCGCCGGTGACGCCCGAACCCACGGCGACGCCTGACCCGGAGCCGACGGCGACGATAGGCCCCGAGCAACCCACGGCGGCGCCGGAGCCGCCCCAAGAGCCGCAGGAGACGGCGGGGCCCCCAACGCCGACAGCGTCCGGGTCCGGGCAGACAGGCTCGTAGCGCGGGCGGCGGAGAACAAAAAACAGGGCGGGAAAAAACCCGCCCTTGCGATAAAAACCCGCCCGACGGGGCGGAATTGAAGGGGAAATTGCTTTGGACGGAATAATGACAAGTACAATGGCGGCTATCGGATGGATGCTGGGGCTCGCGTTTCTCGGCGTTGGCATAGGGCTCGGCATACTCGGCTCTAAGGTCGCCGAGGCGGTGGGGCGCAATCCGGAGACGAAGAACGACGTGATACAGTCGGTGATGATGATAGCCGTGGTACTTTCGGTATTGCTTCTGCTGTTGTTCGCGTTTATCTTCCTGCTGCTGTTTTTCAACCCGCTGCTCGGATAAAAGAGCGCGCGGTCACAGAGAGGAGGATACTATTGGGCGTTTTTATTGCCGTGGCGGCCATACTGATATTGATGAACGCGATGTTTTTCTATCTGCTAAAAGGGGCGGCAAAGCGTCTCGCCGGCTTCTCAAAGCAAAATATGCTGCATGAGGCGAATATCTACGACGAGCTGCTTGAAAACAAGGACTTAGAGCTAAAGGCGCTGATAAAGAAGCTCGAGACCGAAAAAGCGCGTCTCGCAGAGCTGGAGGCGGCGGCCTCCGCGCCCGGCGCGGGCGGCGCGTCAAGGCCCGGGAGCACAAACGTATTCGCCCTGCTGCGCGGCCGGTATATGGATAAGGATTTCACGGAGGGCTATCAGGCGCTCCGCAACGGCTTCGGCGTGGATAAGGCCGGGGCCGTGGAGACGGTCCGCCGCGCGGAGCGGCGGGAGGCCGCGCGCGAGATTTCCGGGGAAAACGCCGCGCGGGCGCTGCTGGAGTCCGTGCCGCTCGAGACGAGGTACCGTCTGGCGCTGCTGGAACGGGACGAGGCGCTCGAGGTGCTGCTGTCGGCGGTCACGGACGGCTCCGCCGGGTCGGCGGCGAAGCGGGAGCTCGTTGAAGGCTATATGAAAAACGAGCCGGGCGACGTCATAGATTTCTTCAACTATTTAGAGTACAGGGCGTTTGCGGACTCGCCCGAGCTGGTGGTGAGGACGGGGAACCCGGAGGAGGACGCGCGCTCCTACGGGCAAGGCGTTGTGACGCAGTACGACCCGGACGTGTGCGAGGGGATCTATGTTATAGCCGGAGGGCGTATGCACGACTTCTCAATTAAGAGCAGGGAGATAGGCGGATGAGCGACAGGATACAGGACGTAATAAACGCGAAGATAGACGCGATAAAACAGGGCGGCAACATACACGCGGTCGGCAAGGTCGTCCGCGTCTCAAACTATATTTTGGAGGTCGCGGGGCTCGAGGAGGGCTTTTACTTCGAGCGCGTGTATATCGGAAGCAAGGCGGAGGGCTATATAAGCCATATAGGGCGCAGCTCCGTCACGGTGGAGCTCGTCAAGCGCTCGTCCCCCGTGTACGCCGGGGACGAGGTGACCTCGAGCGGGCAGATGTTTTCCGCCAAGGCCTCGACGGACTTCATAGGGCACATCGTGGATATCTTCGGCGAGGATAAGCTGACGGGCAACAAGTTCAAGGAGCTGCACGATATAGAGGCCATATCGCCGAACGTCCCGATAATGGACCGCACGACGGTGAACAGGCCGCTCTACACGGGCCTGTGCGGGATAGACCTGCTGTACCCGATAGGCCGCGGACAGCGCCAGCTCATAATAGGCGACAAAAAGACGGGCAAGACGCAGATAGGGCTTGACGCCATAGCCAACCAGCGCGGAAAATCGACTATCTGCATATACATAGCTCTCGGCAAGAGCAAAAAGACCGTAAAGAGCCTGTATAACGAGCTATTAAGCCGCGGCGCGATGGAGTACACGGTGATATACGCGGCGTTTCAGGAGGACTGCGCGCCGATGATGTATATCACGCCGAACGTGGCGCTCTCTCTGGCGGTAAAATATATGCACCAGGGCAATGACGTGCTCGTCGTGATAGACGACCTGACGCAGCACGCCAACACGTACCGCGAGATAAGCCTGCTCGCCGGCAAGGCCCCGGGCCGCGACGCGTACCCGCCGGATATATTCTACACCCACGCCAGTATGCTCGAGCTCGGCTGCCAGCACAAGGGCGGCGGCTCTATAACAGTGCTCCCAATAGTCGAAACGCGCGGCGGCGATATAACGGACTACGTCGCGACGAACATCATATCCATAACCGACGGGCAGATAGTCACCTCGACAAAGAACTTTGAGAGGGGGCAAAAGCCCGCTATCGACTTCGGCCTCTCCGTCTCGCGCCTCGGCGGTCAGGTTCAGACGCCGGAGCTGAAAAGGCTCGGCACGTCGGTCCGCCGCGAGCTGCTGTCTTACCTTGAGACAAAGGAGATATTCGAGCTGGCGAATATCGACGAGATGGGTCAGGAGATGCGCCGCCGCCTGACGCGCGGAAAGGAAATGCTTGAACGGATGAAGCAATACCGCTTTGACCCCGTGGACCCGAGCGGTATGGAGGAGAAATTCGGGGAGTTTGTGGATAAATGAAGATCAAGACCATAGTCAAGGTCATGAACTTCCACTCGCTTCTGCACGTGGACGCCGCGAGGCGCATCTCGGAAAAGTATATCCGGATGGAAAGCGAGGTGTCGCGCATCATCGACCTGATAATAAACAACCGGAACTTCATACTCGACAAGCTGGCGCTTAAGGTGAATGAAAACGCGCCCGAGCTGAACATCTACATCGGAAGCGACTACGCGTTCTGCGGCGGTATGAACGCCTCCGTGAACGCGGCCATAGCGGAGGACGAGGACGCGGAGAAGATAGTCGTCGGCAAAAAACTCCGCCGCTCCGCGCCGAACACGGTCTTGTTTATGAACCGCGACGGGCTTGACAAGGAATATGAAAGGGTGGCGGATATCTTAGAGGACAGCCTGACGAATCAGCGCCATTCCGCCGTGAACGTCGTGTACAACCACTACTACTACTCGGGCAGCATCGGGATGCGCCGGCGGCGCATATACCCGATAGTGCTGACGGGAGAGGCGGAGAACTTCTATACGGAGGACTTCTCCGTGGAGGGCAGCGCGGAGGAGCTGCTGCTCGCGCTGTGCTCGGCCTACGTCGGGTACGAGCTGAAGATCGCGGCTACGAACTCGTTTGCCGCCGAGAACGTCATGCGGCAGAACGCCACGACGGAATCGCTGAAAAAGATAGACGAGCGCGAGGCGGAAACGCGCGTGCTCGAGGCCAAGATCAAAAAACAGGCGTCCTTCCGCAGACTGCTGGACAGCTATGTTAAAAAGAGCTTTTATGGAGGTTAGACCTATGGTGAACGGAGAAGTCGGGATAGGCAAGATCATTTCCGTATCGAACCTGAACGTGCAGGTGCTGCTCGACAAGAGCGACGTGTCTATGCGCTCCGCGCTGTGCACGTATCTCGACGGGCGGCGCGTGACGTTTGAGGTGGCGCAGGTCTCGGGCGGCATAGCCAGGGCGGTCCCGCTGTCAAGCGTAAACGGGCTTAGAAAGGGAATGGACGTCTTTCTGCTGCCGCGCGGCATAGAGATCGAGTATTCCGACAATATACTTGGCCGCGTGTTCAATTCCTACGGCGAGCCGATAGACGGCGGCGTCATAGAAAACCCGGTGACGCGGAACATCTACGATAAGAATTTGGCGCTGTCGGAGATAGATATCGACGGCGACGTCCTCTGGACGGGCATAAAGGCGCTGGATTTCTTCGCGCCGATGCAAAAGGGCTTTAAGATGGGGATGCTCGGCGGCGCGGGCGTCGGAAAGACCGTGCTTATAAAGGAGCTCATAAACAACGTCTACCGCGGCTGGGGCTCTAACTCCGTGTTCACGGGCGTGGGCGAGCGCTCGCGCGAGGGCAAGGAGCTTTACGACGAGATGATGGAGTCCGGGCTTATGGATAAGCTCGCCGTCGTGTTCGGGCAGATGGGCGAAAGCTCGATGGCGCGCTCGCGCGCCGCGTATGCCGGCCTGACGCTGGCGGAATTCCTGCGCGACGAGCGCCGGCAGGATGTGCTGCTGTTCATAGACAACATCTACCGCTTCGTTCAGGCCAACTCGGAGATATCGGCGGAGCTGGGCAATATGCCGATAGAAAGCGGCTACTCCACGACGCTGCTGTCCGACGTCAGCGAGGTGCAGGAGCGCATAAACTCCACGGGCGAGGGCTCGATAACCTCGTTCCAGGCGATATACATACCCGCCGACGATATAACGGATATGGCGGTAAACACGATAATGAGCCACCTTGACGGGCAGGTGGTGCTGAGCCGCAAGGTCTCGGAAAAGGGCATATATCCGGCGGTGGACGTGTTCAACACGACCTCGCGCCTGCTGACGATAGAGGGCGTGGGCGAGCGCCACTTCCGCCTCGCCGAGCGCACCGTGGCGTCCCTCGCGCGCTATCAGGAGCTCGAGGAGATAGTGGCCGTGCTCGGCATCGACGAGCTGTCCGAGGAGGACACGAATACCTTCTACCGCGCCCGCAAGCTCCGCAACTACTTTGCCCAGCCGTTCTTCGTGAGCGAGCAGTTCACGGGCATCCCCGGCCAGTTCGTGAAAATAGAGGACGTCCTCGACGACGTGGAGGCCATTCTGGGCGGCAAATACGACACGGTGGACGAGGGGCATTTCCTGTTCGTGGGCAAGATCCCGCCGGTGGAAAAAACGGCGCTTATTTAGCCGGCGCCGGCGGAGCAAAGCGGCGCAAGCGGCGCAAGCAAAGAAAGGAGATCGTGAGCATATGGCGAAAGCGGATAGAGAGACCTCGGCGGTAACGATGAAGTCGCAGTCCGAGCAGGAGCTCGAGCAGTACGCCCGCGCGCGCGCGGGACGCATACAGGCGCAGGTCTCCAGCTTTGAAAACGGGCTTGAGATTTTTAAGGAAATAAGTATGGTGAGGGTCAGGAACAAGAAAAACAGCCTCACGATCTTAGAGGATTACACGCCGGTCGTAGCGAAGGTGGACGGCAGCGTGGAATTCATAGGGCGCGACGTGTACCACGAGCTGAAGAACATAAAAGGCTTCCTCTGCCACGTACACAACGTCTTTTTCCTGATTTTGAACGAGCACGGGCTCGCGTCCCCGGCGGAGGCCGACGGGTAAGCAAGCAAACAAAGAAAGGCGGGTGCGCAATATGTTATCGGGACTGGGATATCAGATGCTTTCGACGGTGTTCGCGCTGTCGGACTTTCTGTGGCTGTCGCTGGCGGCTGTCGTGGCGCTGCTTGTCCTTTTATTCGTGCTGACCGGCGGCGAGAAACGGGGCCGCGCGCGGCTGCGCGTTCTCGGGCTGCTTGCCGGTCTGCGCAGCCCGGACGCCCTGTGGCTGTCGCAGGCCTTGATACGGGAGCTGTTCATAATATCGATAGTCGTGTTCCACATTGAAATGACGGCGCCGTTCCTCGCGTTTTACGGCGGGCTGTTCCTGCTCGGGCTCGTCACTCACCGTAGGCGTATAGCGAAGCTGGCGGCGGAGCTTGTAAGCGGCGTCGTCACCGCGGCGGCGCTTGTCGTTACAAATGTGATGTGGGGCTTTTTGATGGAGGTGCGCAGCGATACGGCGATACTCATCGTGTACATACTCCTGTCGCTTTTCATCGCGGTGTACAATTTGTACGCAACAGTAAAGGATATGGGTGATTTGTTTGAAGGCGCGTAAGGATATCGTTACCGTGCAGCCGGCGCGGGAAGCCGGATCGGCGCGGGAGCTTGAAGCCTCCGCGCCGGAGCCGGAGCGGAGGCCGGAGTCAAAGGAACGCGGGCGGAGGTCCCGCGGAGGCGCGCACGCCGCCGCGAGGACAAAAAAACGAAGCGGCGGACGCGCCCCGCGGGCAAGCCGGAAAAACGCGCGGCGGCGGCGCGCGCGCGTCCTGATACTGCCGGGCGCCGTCATCGTCCTTTTGGCGGCGGCGCTGCTGTTTCTTTTTCTGCGCAGCCTGCGCACGTATAAGCTCGATTCGCCGTCGTTCCACTACGACGTCGGCGTCAGGTTCCCGCACGACAAGGGGACGGTGATAGAGAGGACGGACGCGGAAATAACGCTGACGGACGAGCGCGCCGAATTTCCGCTCGGGCCGATACCCGTTTTCTTCGAGGGAGGGCGTTCATTTGTCTTACCGGACAATATGACGATGTTCCTGCCGCAGGAAGGTCTTTACGGCAAGGCGGGCTACTTCGCCACAGTGACGGAGAACCCCGGAGGCGGCGGGTATACGCTGCGCTCCGGCGCCGACCGAAGCTCTATACCGGCGGGCTTCCTGTTCGACGGGCGCAATCAGTATATATTCCTCGAGCGCGCGGAAATAGTCTGGGGCGACGGCGAGGATGAGCGGATAACGCTTGAGCCGCTGTCGTATATGGCCGTCGTATATAATCTGCGCATAGAGATATATCCGCGCGGGGCGGAGCAGGGCGTATTGCTTGACACAGGCGCGGCGCGCGTAATGGCGTATATGAGCGATTACAGCGTGGATCTGTCGAAGGATATAATGTACATAGAGGGTCAGGAAATGCTCTTGTTCGCGGACCCGGACCTGTTGGATCCGTATAAACGGATAATTAACGAATAGCGGAGGATGTTATGAAAAAAGTTGTTGTTGTCGTCGCGGCCATTGTGGCAGTGCTGGCGTTTGCCTATTTCTATCAGCTTACGGAAATAGGCGAGATCGGCTTCCGCGCGATCGCCTTTGAGGATGAGGAGTGGATATCCAATCTGAAAAGCGGCAAGCCGGACCCGGACCGGGAATATATAACGCCGTTATTCCTCAACGCGGACGATATGCTTTATGAGCGGGGCGGCAGCCTGTACGCCGGCGCCAACAGATACAAGCTGGTATCCGGCGTACCGCTTTTCGTAAACGACACGACGGCTATTTTGAACCTCAACGACGCCGCCAAGCTGATAACGGAGGATTTCGAGCGGCTTGACAGCTATTCAGGCCTGCTCGTCAGCGGCGGTTACTCGTTCAACTCCGACAATATGACGCGCGCCGACCCGGATAAGTTCATCCTTGTCAGGATGAAATCCAATGTGTTCTCAAACGTGCAGGAGCTTGCCGTGCAGCCGCGCGAGGGCGTCGTAGTGTATATACCGCTCAGCAGCGTTATTTACCACACGCCGGACTCCATAAGCTATTACGCCTATGAGGAGACGCCGGACGGCGGAGGCCGCTTCGTGTTCAACAGGATAGAGGGTATGAGCGAGGATTCGCTGATATTCTTTGAAAACGATTATCTGAATTACTACGACTATCTGCGCAAGCTCGGCCTGATGGCGGAGCCCAAGCCGGCGGCGCCCGCCGCCCCGGAGGCCTCGCCCGAGGAGGAGCCGACCCCGGAGAAAGAGCCCGCGCCCGTTATCCCGCCCGTGGCGCCGATAAGACCCGAGCGTCCGGAACGCCCCGAGCGCCCGACGCCCACTCCGACGCCCGCGCCCACGCCCGGGGAGCCGGAGAAGCCCGGCGTCGCGCCGATAGAAGACCTGCCCGACGACGGCGAAGGCGGCGCGCCCCCCGGCGAGGAGCCCCTCCCCGGGGCGGAGGCCGACCCGCCTGTGGACTCTGGGGACAAAATAGGCTACCGCGAGCCGGCGGTGAACCTGAGCAAAATGCGCGTCAACTACGACCCGCCGGAGCAGGATTCGTACAAGGCCGCCGGCAGGCTTTCCGTTATTGACAAAAGCCAATTGCTGACCGGCCAGATCATAATATATTTTACCGACCTGTTCGGCTATCCGGTCAAGAGCGAGATCATAGATATTCCCGCCGGCGTCGAGGAGGACTGGGTGTATCAGGAGGTGACGGTCGAGGGCCTCATGCTCGGCGTCACATATATGGCTTACGGCGAATATACGTTCACAGACCGCGACGGCGTGACGCAGACTATCACTTTCGGAGAGCAGGAATTCATAGTGGAAATTCCGGAGCTGCCGACGCCGGACCCCGCCCCGCCCGCGCCGAGCGAGCCGTCGAAGCCGCTTCCGCCGGGCTACGTACAGCCCAAGGTCACGGTGACGAAGGACCTGACGGCAAAGATATATTCTATCCACGGCGCGCTTGATATCAGCGATCCCGCCAGCCGCATAAAGGGCGGCGTTACGTTCGCGATCTACGACAAGAATCCGGGCACGCTTGACGACGTTAAGGCCGGCACGCTGAAAAACGGCGCCAAGGTCGTGCGCCGCGTGACCGTATACAACTCAGGGGACTTTGTTCTCGACCCGCTGGAGCCGGACACGGAATATTGGGTAGTCGGCACGTTCGACTATATGAATCCGGATGACCCGCCGGTGAGGGTGCGCAACTATTTCTATGAGCCCCACAGCTTCATGCTGCAAAGCCGCGACGGGCTGACGCTGGTGAAAGCGACGGCCGGCTGGGATACGAAAAAGCTCTACCCGAACAGGATCGCGCTGACGAATTTCGGCGCCGAGCCCGAAAACGGGACCGCCTTTACGCCCGAAGAGCTGTACACCGAAACGTACACAAGGACTATCGAGATCGAGTTTGAGCTCAACGGTAAAATCGTGAGGACGATCAAGCTCTCCGAAGCGGAAAGAACGGCGTTCCTCGCGGGCAAAACGGACTATCTGACGTCAACGGTGTTTGATTCGAGCCAAACGTACAAATATACCGTCAAATTCACCGACCCGTTCAAGGTGGATATATCGGATAAGTATAAACCGTACCCGCTCGATGGGACCGCCGCGACCTGCAAAGCCCCGCCAAAGGCGAATATCGCGCTGAAGGTGAACAAGGTGGCGGATTTCACGGCGACGATAAATGTGACCAATATAAACGAAGCCCTCTCACACAACTATATTATTAAAATATATGATGTGGACGTCGGAACCGGCAAGGAGACGCTGCGCTCGACGACGATCATGCGCGGCGACAACGAGGTGGACGGTGGAACGCCGGCGGAAAGCTTCCCGCTGGTGATCGACTCCCCGGGTTATACCGGCGGTGATGTGACCTTCAACTTCACCGACACGCTCACCTACAACACGCTCCCGCTTGGGAGGGCAATGCGGATAGTGGTGTACGCCGACTACGATATCGCGGACGGGTTTGACGACGACGGGAACAGCGAACCGAATTGGCAGGATAACAAGCCTATAGGCGACATTTCGTTCGTCACCGCCCCGATCTCCTCGCTCGGGAATTTAGTTTTTGACGTGCGGAATTTGACGCAGAACGGCGACGGCTACGGCGCCCGTATGGATGTGTCGATCAACACCCAGAGCACAGACCCGCTGCTCTGCCATCTGCTGCATAAGGTGCAGCTCGTATTCACGCCGCGCATTGACGGCGTGAAGATCAAGGATGAGGCGGATCAAAAGGCATACACGCGCACCTACACGTTCGCAGCCGACCCGGACGACGCGGATATGGCGAAAAATCCGTTTGACTGGGCCGAGCTGGAGAAGCCGGAGGGGACGCCGCTCAGCAACAAAATAGACAACGACTTCGGCGTGTGGAAGCTCGGCGCCTACCGGTGGGCTACAGTCCAGTACAAAGACTGGGAGGCGGCCGCGGATCACGCCGCCGGCGCCGTGGTCAAATTTAACGGCAAATTTTATACCGCGCAAAACGCGGTAACAGCCGGCGCGAGTGATCCCGGGAATAACTCGGCCTGGACGGAGATAACTGATGAGTGGGAGTCGGAGAAACCTTATTACGAGGGCGATTTCGTTCTCGAGGGCGAGGCCGTCTACAAGGCGCTGACGGATCACACAAGCGGCGCCGTGCGCGACGATACGGCGTGGCATATTGACCTGACCGGCAAACTGAAAAGCAACACTCAATATGACGTAACATATCTCGCGTGGTCCGCCCCGATGGATCAGACCCCCAACAGCGACGAATTGCCGTACTCGCTCCGCACGGACGCGAACGTGAAAAATTTCAAAACGCTCAAGCAGCTTCCCGTGGTGAGGCGCACGGGCCAGTTCGTCACCACGGACACGATCGACGTTTTCAATGTTTGGATAGACGACCCCGACGGCGTTTGCGCTTATGACGCGTCCAACGCCAACAAGGTGCAGCTTATGGTGTCCGATAAGTCCGATAACAAGCTTGTGTACGGCTCGACGCTGTACGCCGGCGCCGAGCCCGCGCCGCAGAATGTCTCGCTGAAAAACCTGAAAACGGACACAAACTACGAATTCAAATTCTACGCCGTCACCTACAATCAGGGCGACGACAGCCGGATGGCGGAGACGCAGAAGGAGCTCGTAAACCGGACGTACAATAAGGCGGACGGCACGTTTACGCCCGTACCGGCATTTTACGACCCTCCGGCAGATGAAAAACCAACAAACGAGGACGCGCCTTTCATAATCAGAACGCGGGAGGGCCTCGCGGGGCGCGTGTATCTGGGCGGGCTTACAAAGTCCGGCGAAGCTTACGACGCGAAGTTTTACGTGAACCTCAGCGATAAGCTCGATGAGATAAACAAAAACGGAGAAGGAGTATTTTATCTCAACATTTACAGGTACCAAAACAACCCGGACGGCTCCGTGACGGAGGTGCCCGTCCGAAGCACGCCGCACAACTGGAATGCCGCGCTTGAAAGTTATATCCCGTCGCACGATACGTACGTGGGGATTTCGGCGTGGGACACGACTGAGCTCGGACTGCTCGCGGGCTGGTCGTACCGGGTAGACCTTGTCGTGAAAATAGACAAAGACTTTGAAAAGGTTCTCTCTCAGTGTGAATTCGATACAAATTCCGCGATGATGGAAATTCGCGATATTGAGGATTTCGCGCTGATATACACTTCGGGGTACAAGACCGAGTACAGCGAATACATGGGGCGGGAGGGGCGCTTCGTCGTCACGCGCGACCTCGTGCTTGACCCGATAGACTACAACGCCGCAGACAGCGCAATGACGACGTATATGCGGGCGTATATGAAAGCGTTGACCGGAGAAACCGATAACCGCAGCTACAACATAAACGGCAAGCCGGTAAGCAACATCGGGAACTACTCCAGCGCCACCAGCGTAAGGTATTTGGGCGACGACGGGAACCGCTTTGAGGGAATAATCGACTTTCAGGGCTTTTCGCTGACGAACAACACGCTGCGCGGTTCGATTTTCTTCTACATAGGCCAGCACGGCGAGATACGCAACATGGTGTACAACACAAATATGTTCTCGGTCGAGGGCGTGTCCGACCAGCCGCGCTTTGCTCACAGCAACTCGGGCTGGATACACGACGTGCAGTTCAACGTCGGGCAGGAAAACCCCTCTGAGCACGTGTCGTACGATACTCTTAAAGCGAGGCTGTATACCACCGCCACGTCGAAAACATACAATATCGGCGACGTTGTATACTTCTCGGGCAGGACATATGAGGCGGTGGCGGCCTCGGGCGGCGCGGCGGACAAAATACATCTCCCGACGGATACGGTGTACTGGAAAGAAGCCGTGCTTACGGGCCAGAGCTCGTCGATGCCGGCGCATATGTTCCCGGAGTCGGTGGCGTGGAACTACTACGGCGCGATAATCGGCCGCGGGAATTCCGGCACGATAGAGCGTTTCGTCGTGCGCGTCAACCAGCCCGTGTACGTGCGTGAGCGCTTCGGCTTCGTCTCCTCCTCAAACAGCGGCGTGATACGCGACGGGTACGTGTACGCGTCGCCGACGATGCCGGCGACGTACACGGCGCCTGAGTTCTTGTACAGTGCAGACACGGTTACATACCCGGGCGAACAGCACGTCACTCCGATCCCCGAAACCGCCGGCGGCGAGGTGCGCCGGTACGCGATCCAAGTGCCGATACAGACGACGCGGCAGTACACGAGCACCGCCGGCGGCTATGACGTCGGCGGCGTCGCGGGCGCCAACACCGTAAACGGCATAATAGAAAACGTCTACAGCAGTATAAATATACTCGCGCTTTACGACGGCGACGTGCGCTCTGACCTCACGCGCTTCGGCACCGTGGTCGGACAGAATTTGGGCGTCGTGTCGGGCGGCTACAGCACGGGACAGGTGGCGTACCGCCAGTCGAAGGCGCCGTGGCGCGCGAAAGGCGCCGATACGCCCAGATGGGATACGACGTGGTATCAGTCCCCGATACAGAATGGCTATGCGAACGCGTGGTACTACCCCGGAGTGTATTACGCCATTAAGCCCGTCACGGACGCGGGCGGGGATGTATCGACAATTGCCGTAACGACAACGGAGAACGGGGTGCCGCCGGATACAAACTCGCTGACGCCGGCCCCCGGCAAACAGACGGACGTGGCGTACGGGCCCGGCGTCGGGAGTCAGGGCGGCAAGAACAAGACAAGCATATCGTACTTCTCCGCCGACGACCGTAACTATACGGCGGCCTACAACACAAAGGCGAACATCGAGACGCTGCGCGCGGAAAACTGGCAGCGGCTGACGCTCGGCTCCGGCTTTAACGTCGCCAACACCGTGATGCTCGGCTATTACCCGCACGTGATAATGGACGGCGCTATGCCCGCGCAGGAGCTCGTTATGCTCCCGCTGAACACGGCGGAGGTGTCGAAGGTTCAGGTGACGAGCGCCATAGTTGAGGAACAGACGGACGACTACGCCGTCGTCGCGCTGACGCTCCAGAATAAAAATGTCGATGTGATCTATGACGTCGGTTTCAAGGGAGAGACCACCGGGGTGTCGTTTGTCAAGGCCGCGGTGCTCGGGCCGAACGGTACCGAATCTCAAAACCGTCTCACGGCTGCGGGCTTGACGGCCGCGCAGTTCGGCACGCGGCGGCAGATAAACTCGGGCGGCGTGACGCGTTTATGGATAGTCGTATTCGATCCGCTGAAGCCGCAGGAGAACCTCAGCGCGGAGAGGCGGCGTCAGGATAACGCGAACGACAGAGGCGCGTTCTTATCGCGCTATACGATAGACACTGTGACGTACGCGCAGTCGGCGAATGTTGCGAAAAAAGCGGAGCCTAACCAAAACTTTACGGTCTACGCGAAATTCAGCCAGCCGATAAGCACGCTTGCCGACTGGGTGCGCTACGTCGCGACGGACTTCGGCGCGTCGGGGACCGCGCGCACACAGCGCAACTACCGTCTGGCGGCGGATATAGACTTTTCCGAGGATGAGCTCAAAAAGCTGACGGCCGCCAGCTCCGCTATGCTTGATAAGCTGAAAAATGAAAAAATACTTACGTTCAATACGACGACAAACAGGGGCGATACAAACACATATTCCGGCGCGATAGGCACGGTAGTTACGGCGGGCGCTGTACCGGAGTTCCGCGTCGGCGTGTACAGCGGCGCCACAAGCGCGAACCAGCGCTTCGCAGGGAATATTGACGGCGGAAAGTATAACCCCGACGGAGAGCTCATCGGGATGTACTCGCTGGACAAAATCTCCGCGGCAAACAAGGCGGGCGAAACGGGCGGCGGCGGGCTGTTCGCTTTCGTCACGGGAAAGCTCAGCAATTTCATTGTAAATGACGCCACAATACTCGGCCGCGCGTCACAGTACACGGGCCTGATGCAGTCGATATACGGCGGGATCGTGGATAACGTACACCTTTACGATGAGACGGTGACGTTCACAAACCCGAACGTCACGTATAACACCTACATCGGCGGCCTGGTCGGCTTCGCGCAGTACAGCGAAATATACAATACGTCGATCGAGGGGCTGACGCTCCAAACGCAGAGCTCGTTCCCGTTCGCGGGCGGGCTGGCCGGCAGCGTGGTAGCCGGGCAGCTTGACGCCTGCTACGTCACCGGTATTGCGATAACAGCCGACAGAGGCAAGGCCGGCTACGGAATCGGCGGGCTGCTGGGCTATGCGGAGCAGGGCGTGTCCGTAAATATGTACGCCGAGGGCAATATAACGACGTCGGATCAGTATGTCGGCGGCGCGGCGGGGCGCCTGTCGCCGAACCAGACGTTCCAGCGCACGTGGAACAAGGTGAACGTGCTGACGATGGCCGACAAGGCCGGCGGCATCGCCGGCGGCTACACCTCGGCAAACCCGCCGTCGGTGGATTCGCTGGCGCTTGGCAACGTGATGTCAAACTGGTCGGAGTACAGCAAGACCGACGCCGCGGCGTTCGTCCACCGCGGCGCCGGCGACAGGCAGTATTTGACCCGCGGCCCGGCGGTGATCAACGCCTACGCGTGGGAGGGCCAGAGGATCAACGGCATAGAAATCAGGGTTGACAATATCGCCGCCAACGCGCTAGAGACGGACGATATGGCGGCGCTGCTGTACGTCGGTACCGGAAGTATCGTCGGGACGGATTTGAAAGACCTGCGCAACTTCAATACGTACTACAACGCCATAAAGCTCGGCTACGGCTTCAGCTACGACGGCATAGCGCTTGAAACGGATCCGTACCTGCCGCAGGTGGTGAACACGCACGGCGATTGGATGCCGCAGCAGCCCAGAATAACGCTGCCCGGCGCCGGCGCGCTGGCCGTGCGGATAATCGCCTCTAAGGGCATACCTTATAAGGAGGGCGTTAACTATCTGGACGGCTCCGATATCACGATGGAGTATCCGGACGGCACAACGCCCGTCGGAATGACTGTGAGCGGCGTGACGGTGGAAATAAAAGAATGGGGAAGCGCCAGCGCGGCGGAAACGCCCGGAATGAAGCGCAACAATATTGTCGTGGCCGCCGACGACTCGAAGGGTGATTTTACACGCTATTTCGACAAGTATGAAATAACGCACGTCACGTTGAAAATGGATGGCGGCGAGAAAACGGAAACAGTAGCCACATCGGGCGATATGCAATTCCAGTACGCGAAGCAGCTTATAATACGCAGCGCAAAAGAGTGGCAGGATGCGTTCGATAAGCCGGGCACGACCGGCCACGGCTACAGCTATGAGAATATAAAAATTGACGGCAATATCAATTTTGACGAACTGTATGACGGCGACACAGGCAACGGCGAGCTGGCGACCGGGGCGCTCCCGGCAAACGGCCTGCTTCTCAACCGCTTGGAGGGAAGTGACGCGGCGACCCTGAAGAAAATCTCGAAATTCGCGACCTTCAAAAACGTGGCGCAGTTCACTTTCGCCAGCACCGGCGACTTTAACACGTTCTTCGATGAAAACCCAGATTTTCTGGTAGTGGGCGTCACCATTGAGCTGAGCGGAAAGCTGTATAGGTGCAGCAGCATAACTACGGTCAATCAGCCTATGCCCGCGTCCGGAACTGATAAAGGAAGTCAGGGAACCGCGGCTAAAGGGACGTGGGCGGAAGTGGACAACACAAATAACACGCGCGACGGCAGCGGCAACCTGGGCGGCAGCCTCGTGGCGGTCGTCACCGCGTCGGTCAAAAACCTTGAGTTTGACGACTTCGCGTTCACGACGTCCGGGCGCTCAGTAGGCATAATAGGCCGCCTCGCCGGTACTGCCGACAACCTCAAATTCAAGAACATAACGATAAAGAAGACCTCCAACAACACAGAGTACGTCGGGATGTTCGGCGCCGTCAACGGCGCGATATCAAACGTCTATATGAACAACATATACGTAGAGGGCTACCACTACGTCGGCGGGCTGGCGGGCTACTCGCGCAATTCCTCGTTCGACAGGATAGAGGCGGAAAGCGTTTACGTGCTGTCGTTCAGCGGCGCCGTTATCCGGACTGACGTCGCTTCTCCTGTTTACAGTGCGGGCGGCACTTATATCGGGGGTATCCTCGGGTACGCCTACAACAGCCACCTCACCGGGTCGAACGCGCACGAGATATTCGTGTACGGCGGCAGCAATTTAGGCGGGCTGGCGGGCTATCTGCACTCCGCCCACGCGTGGGGCGCCGTTATGCAGGAGGGCAACAACATACAAGACGTTATCGTCAGCGTCTCCAGAGCAAACGGTATAGGCAGCGGGCAGTACGGCGGCGCGGTCGGCGCGGGCGTGATGAACGAAAGCGGCGCCGAGGCTATGACGACGGCGCGGGATCGTACCACAGCGGAAGCGCGGTCGGGAGATGTGGCAAAGCTCACCGTATATTTCAACGACCAATATTACACAGCCCCCAAAACCGACATCAATGCTTACAATGACAATATCGCCATAATAGACCACGCGCTCGTCATCGGGAACGCCTACACGGGCGGCGTGGCGGGAAGCCCCTCAAGCGGTCACGTCACGCGCGGTATGCGCGTGTCAAACAGTATGATATTCGGAACGGCCTACGTCGGCGGCATCATAGGAAGCGCGGAGGGGATATACAACGATTACGTGCGCGACAGCGTGATCTCGACGGTGTTCTGCAACGAGGTCCTGGCCGAAGGTATCAAGGGGTATGATGCGTGGGTCGCGGACTATATGGGCTACTGGAACACAACAGTCAAAAAACTCGGAAGCGGCGGCACCGCTGAGCTGAAGACGTTTTCCGGAGGCGGCAATTCGTCTGCGACGGCGGTAGGCGCCGGCGAAAACGCCTATGGTCTTAAGCTCACGGACCTTATAAGACCCAAGGCCGCCGCCACCACCGACGCGAACTATAACAAGCGGATCGGCGGGATAAACGGACAGTATGACTCCGGCGGCGTCGGCATCATAAACAGCTTTGTCGGCTCCGACACCGCAAACGAGGTCGGCGGAATAATGGGCATCACCTATACATACGGCAGGAACCACCACTACGTAATAAACACCGTGGTGCGCGGCCGAGACTACGTGGGAGGCTTCGCGGGCTATATGCAAAACGCGTTCACCACCATAAACGCGATAAACGCCGACGTCAAGGGACGCAACTACGTCGGCGGCATAACGGGCTATCTGGATCAAAACGTCGCCTACTACGGCACGAGGACGCCGTACATACGCGGCAGCTACTTTGTCGGCACGATAGAGGCGACGGGCAAGACGCTCGGGCTGGCGCCGGAGGTCGCGGACGCGACGGCTCCGGCAGCCGCCGACGTCTACGCGGGCGGGATATCCGCCTCGCAGGGCGGCTACCGTATGAGCAATGATTACAGGTATGTGTCCAACGTCAACCTCGTGGCGGCGGATATCAAGGTTCCGGCGGACGGAAACGCCGCGTTCCTCTACCACCGCGCGCGCAACGACAGCGGCGATACCGTAAATCTGCCCGGTCAGGATCAGTTCGTCTACGCCGACAGCCGGACAATTGTGGGCGGAGTTGAAACCAAACCGGGGGGCATAGACCAAGCCAAATATCTGCCGACAGCTCCGGTGACCACTGATAACCTGAAAAACGCGGAGTGGTGGGCAACAAAGATGACGTCAAAATTCACGAGCGCTTCGATAATCAGCTTTACTAACGGGTACAACACCACCGAAAACGGCAAAGGAACCGCCAGCAACAATAACAACTACTTCCACTACCGCGTACAGTCGAACGCCGGCACCCCTATAAACACCAACGCCGGCATCAGCTATATGCCGTATTTGACGAACTACGGCGCGCCCGCCGGAAGCGGCACGCGTATAATGACGCAGCAGATGGGCATGGCGGACGCGTACGACTTTAATAAAGTCAACACATATAGGGACCTCAGCGCAAGCCCCGGCACAGGCGTGTACACATCACCGGGCTACTTTGCCGGCATCCCGATACCGACAGGTACGGTCGGTGCGACCCCGATAATGGGCTTCAAAATGCTGGCGATGAAGCTGAAGGCGTCCCCGCAGCCGCTGCCCGTGATGACGGCGGCCTACGGCGCGGGCGGCGCGTCGGAGCTGAATATCGAGTTTGACGGCGTGAGCCCCAACGCGG
>JAISAA010000337.1 GCA_031266955.1 Oscillospiraceae bacterium
TTATCTCGGCAGGAATCATATATTTTTCTCGTATGTACGCTGACGGCCTCTCGTATTGAGGCGTTATCCGGAACCGAGCCGGGTATTACCTTGTCTGACATTGAGCTTACTCCTCCTTAAGGATAGTTACGGTACATTTTATGCGCCTCGCGCGGCGCTTGTGAGTATTGCGTTTTATCCCGCGAGGTGATATAGTGTGCGCGGGTGATTAAATGATTGTCTTGGGAATAGATCCCGGTATCGCCACCGTCGGCTTCGGCGCGATAGAGGCGGACGGCGCGAAAATATCGCATTTGAGCCACGGGGTCATATCGACGAAGGCGGGGCTCAGGCTGTCGCTGCGCCTGTCGAGAATATATTATGACGCGCTGGAGCTGATTGACACGTTTCAGCCGGACGTCATCGCCATCGAAGAGCTTTTTTTCAACACGAATCTAAAGACGGCCATCGCCGTGGCCCACGGGCGGGCCGCCGCGATACTCGCCGGGGAGGAGCGCCAAATACCGATGTACGAATACACTCCCCTGCAAGTCAAAAAAGCCGTGACGGGATACGGGCACGCCGAAAAAAAACAGGTAATGGATATGGTGCGGCGGCTTTTGAAGCTCGACGCCGTTCCGAAGCCCGACGACGCCGCCGACGCGCTGGCGATAGCCATCTGCCGCGCGCGCAACGCTAGCTCGCGTATCGCAAACCTCGGAGGCGCAGAATGTTCTACTATTTAGAGGGCAACGTCGCCCTGACCGACGGGAATATTGCCGTCATAGACGTCGGCGGCGCGGGATATAAATGTCACGTGACGGCCGCCACTCTCGCGAGGGTTTTGCCCGGAAAGCGCGCGAAGCTGTACACCTACTGCAATATACGCGAGGACGCGTTCGACATCTTCGGCTTTTACACGACGGAGGAAAAACGCTGCTTCGAGCTGTTGCTGACCGTCTCCGGAATAGGCCCTAAAGCGGCGCTTTCGATACTCTCGTCCTGTACGCCGGAGGCGCTGGCGGTCGCCGTAGTCTCGGACGACGTCAGCGCGCTGACGAGCACGCCGGGCGTCGGAAAAAAGCTCGCGCAGCGCATCATACTCGAGCTCAAGGACAAGGTCACGCGGGAGGCCGAGATATTGCGCGCCGAGGGGCTTGCCGCACCGTCTCCGGAGGGCGGAGCCTTTGAAGCGCACGCCGCCCTGTCCGTGCTCGGATATACGAACGCCGAGATAACCGCGCTTATGCGCCGTCTAAAAACGGATTCGATGACGACGGAGGAAATCGTCCGGGAAGCCTTGAAGCAGTCGCTGAAAAAATGACCGGATACACGCGGCGCGTCGGGCCGCCCCGCGAAAACGAGAGTATGTCGTAAAACGAGAGTATGTCGTAAGGAGTGACAGCAATACTATGAGCATAGAATACAGCGGAGGCGAGCCGAAGAAGGACGCCCCGCGCAAGCGCAAGCCGGAGAAAGACGCGCAAAATAAAGAAAAAGACCGCGAGGTACTGCTGCACCCGGACCTTCACTCCGAGGACGACGCGGAGGCCGGGCTGCGCCCGAAGACGATGGCCGAATACATCGGTCAGGATACGGCAAAAGGCAACCTCGCGGTTTTTATAGAGGGCGCAAAGCGGCGCCATGAACCGCTCGACCACGTGCTGCTGCACGGACCGCCCGGACTCGGCAAAACGACGCTCGCGGCGATCATAGCGGCGGAGCTCGGCGTAAATCTGCGCAAAACGTCCGGCCCCGCGATCGAAAAGCCCAAGGACTTGGCGGCGCTGCTGACGAATCTCGACGAGAACGATATTTTATTCATCGACGAGATACACCGTATGAGCCGCGCTATCGAGGAGATATTATACCCTGCGATGGAGGACCGCCAGCTCGACATCATCATAGGCCAGGGCCCGTCCGCCGCGTCGATCTGTTTAGAGCTGAAAAATTTCACGCTCGTCGGCGCCACGACGCGCGCCGGGCAGCTCTCCGCCCCGCTCCGCGACAGATTCGGCATAGATTTGAAGCTTGAGCTGTACACTCCGGAAGAGCTCGGCGGGATCGTCTCCCGCTCCGCGGGGATACTCGACGTCCCGACGGAGCCCGACGGAGCGATAGAAATAGCCTCGCGCTCGCGCGGGACGCCCAGAATCGCGAACCGCCTGCTGCGCCGCGTGCGTGATTTCGCCCAGGTCACAGGGGACGGGATCATCACAAAAAAAGCAGCCGACGACGCCTTGACGCGCCTCGGGATCGATAAAATAGGGCTCGACGAAATTGACAGGCGGCTGCTGACGGGGATCATTCAAAATTACGGCGGCGGGCCCGTCGGGCTTGAAACGCTGGCCGCCACCGTGAATGAGGAAGCTGTGACGATAGAGGATGTATACGAGCCGTACCTTATGCGGCAGGGCTTTTTATCGCGGACGCTGCGCGGACGCTGCGCCACGCGGCGCGCCTACGAACACCTCGGGCTGCCCTATGACGGCGACGGGGATCAGCTTTCGATATTGTAGGCCGTGATTGTAGGCCGTGATCAGAGGAGTGAATATGGGAAAATACTTCGGAACTGACGGAATACGGGGCGTCGCCAACGAGACGCTTGACGCGCGTTTAGCGTATCTAACGGGCTTCGCGGCGGCGAGCGTCGTCGGAGCCGGAACGAGCGGAAGACCGCGCGCGCTCATCGGAAAGGACACGCGCGTGTCGTCCGATATGCTTGAGGCCGCTCTCATATCCGGGCTGTGCTCGGGGGGCGCGGACGCGGTGCCGCTCGGCGTTTTGCCGACTCCGGCGGTGGCGTATCTCGCCCGCAAAACCGGGGCGGATATGGGTATCGTGATTTCAGCCTCTCACAACCCTTACGAGCACAACGGCATAAAAATATTCGATTCGCTCGGCTTCAAGCTCTCAGACGAGCTCGAAAACGAAATAGAGCAATTGATAGACCTTCCGGAAAAGCTGTGCCCGCACACCCGCGCGCAGCTCGGACGCGTGATCCGCGGCGGCACCGGCGAGGCTGAATACGTGGAGCATCTCGTCCGGCGGGCACACGGCGGGCCCGCCGGCATAAAAATCGCGGCGGACTGCTCAAATGGAGCGGCGTCCTTCACGGCGCGCCGCCTGTTCCACACGCTCGGCGCGGATGCCAAGCTCATTCATAACAGGCCGAACGGTGTCAACATCAACCAAAACTGCGGCTCGACGCATATAGACTCTCTGCGGCGCGCCGTCACGCGCGGCGGCTTTGACGTCGGCTTCGCGTTCGACGGCGACGCCGACAGATGCCTCATAATAGACGAGCTCGGCGGGCTCATCGACGGGGACGCCCTGCTCGCCGTCTGCGCGCGGGATATGAAGACCCGCGGGGATCTGAAGAACAACGCCGTCGTCGGCACAATATATTCTAATTCGGGGCTCGACGAGTTCGGCAGGCGCGAGGGCATTGAGGTGCTGCGCGCCGACGTGGGCGACCGCAACGTGCTCGAAATGATGCTCAGCCGCGGCGTGTGTCTCGGAGGGGAAGCGTCGGGGCACACCATATTCCTCGACGA
>JAISAA010000343.1 GCA_031266955.1 Oscillospiraceae bacterium
CAACAGAATTTAACTGCGCGTATATACGACGAATATTACAATAACGCTTCGGCGAAAATGCTGCAAGAGTCGACATTGTCGTTGCAAAATGGCAGATATACGCTGGATATCAATCACGACGTCCTCCTTTTTGAAAATTATCAAATGTTTTATGTCTGCCTCTACGAAAACGGAACCGGGACGGACCCTACCCAGTCTATAGACGCCCATTTCAATCAATTAACAAACATTATGCTGCCGGCATTGGACGGCGCCGTCTATTCTCTCAGTGAAAGTCAAAACGAAGTGCTTGCGGATATAAACGGGCAGAAATTCGCCGTGGCACAGTACAACTTCACCAGTAACGGCGTTTACCGCGATGAACTCAATCTCAACCTGGTCGACGCTAATTTCGCGCCTGTGGCGGACGTTACAATCGTGCCTGATAATACGGCAAGCGACTGGCCGGGATCGCATTATTTTAAGTTTGTTGCTGCCAAACCACTCACTCTAAACGCAACATATTATCTCCGAATCGGCGCGTTGCCGGTGAAGAAGCTCACCGCCGTGAGCGTACTGGGCGCCGGCGATAGCGCAAAGAACGCATGGGGCAATTTGGCCGACTCTCGTTTTTCGTTCTATATATATACGCCGGGAGAAATCGTCGTTCCGGCTCAGTGGAGCGTGAAACTGACAAAACAGCAGCCTGTCGGACAGGCGGCGACGATAACATACTCAGTAGCCGCCGGCAACGTAACGACCATCGGAACCAATTCGTCGCAGGTGCACTTTACGACCGACTTTCTGGACTCAGGTGTCTACGGAGTGGAATACTATCACAACGAGACTCCGCTCACCCAGAGCGATGACCCGGCGAGTGAATACGAATTCCGTCAGCTTAGTCCAAAATACATTTCGGTACCGCCGGTTTCATCGAATTTGCGCGTATCAAACGCCTTTTTTTCATATGACTGGGGAACCGCTATTGCACGTTTCGACGTGAGCGGCACAGTCCCGTCCGGTGCCGCGTCGCCGGCACTCACGGCGAAATTTTATCCGATTACGTCAAACTCGCTGGATATCGCGAATGTGGGAAGCGTACCCATCCCGTCGGCGAACGTGAATGCGTCAGGCGAGTTTGTCGCAGGCATACAGGCAAGCACACTAAAAGGGTACGGTATAACGCCGAACTTCTATTACGTCGTAATTCAAAGCACGGACGGAGCGCCGTATTACTCGACTTATGTCACCGTCACAGATCGCTGGATTAACGCCGTATCGAACACCGTCACGCTCTCCGGCACGGTCAAGCTGCGCGATAACGCCTCTCCGCCGCTGACCGTGGAGCTGTGGCAGGGTACTACGAAAACAAGTGAAACCACCACCGCCGGAGGTACTTTCAGTTTTTCGGGGCTGACAAAAGGCGCGGCGTATACGCTGAAAATCCCGGCTCCGTCCGGTTCGTCGTGGGAGGCGTACTCGTCGCCGAATTATACACTTGCGGCGAACCAGTCCGTCAACATCACGCTCGTCTCAGCCGAGCCGTCGTTTGCAGTCAGCGGCGTTGTGACGGAGGCGGCAGCGCCAGTTTCCGGCGTCACGGTGCGCGCCTACGCAAAGAACGGCAATGCCGTTTCAACCACACAAGCCGCCTCCGCTGTGACTAACGCGTCGGGCGGGTATACGCTCAGCCTAATAGCCGGCACATATGTACTCAAAGTGCTGGCGACAGGCGACTACAAGGAATACGTATCGTCCGATATCATCGTAACCGATGCGGCGGTAACCGGCCAAGATATCGCGCTTGCGTTGAAGCCATTTATTGAAGGCGTCGCGACGCTCGGCGCCGAGAACAAGAGCGGCGTTTACGTGTATCTGTACAAAGGCTCAAACTACGTAAAATCCACGACGACGGACAGTAACGGCAAGTTCATCTTCAAGAGCGTCGATGAGAGCACGGCATACACACTGCGCGTCAGCGGCAGCGACAGCTACGCGTCGGACGACATCCAGGTCACAACAACAGCGTCGGGCAAGACGGAAGCCAATATCACGCTCACCGCGCTCGTCACTGTCAGCGGGACGGTCAAGCTCGGAGACGCCCCCGTGAGCGGCGTATACGTCTATCTGTACGCCGACACAAGCTACATCCGCTCCGCGCGCACGGACAGCGACGGGAAATACATCATTTCCCGAGTCAAGGCGGACGCGACGCAATACAAGCTGAAGGTTTCCGCTACCCGCGAATATACGGCGTATGAATCGGGAGAGACATTTACGCTCACAGAAGCCGCGACTAAAGATATCACGCTGTCCCCGATACCGAAATACACGTCGGCGTTTACTGTAACCACGGTAGCCGACGGCGCGAGCTTCGCGCTGTATGTCTACGGGAACAACGTCAGCACGACGGAAGTCATAAAAACGGAAGGTACTTACGCAATAGCGTTACCCGCGGGGACTAGCTACAAATACTATTACTATTACGAGAGCGTATACGGCTCCGGCACTTTCGACGTAACGTCCGATGGCGCCGCCGTGACTATCTCGCTCCCGACGTGGTACACGCTGTCCGGCGTTATCACGGACGAGAACAACGCGCCTGTGTCAGGCGCGACTGTAAACGTGAGCGGCGCATACTATGGTTCGGCGTATACTGACGAAACCGGCGCGTACAGTTTCAACTTTAAGGCAATAGAGTCGAGTACGGTAGCCATTACGGCACGTCACGGCACAGCCGGGCAAGGCTCAAGCAGCGGCATAACCCTCGCGTCCGCAGACGTGTCAAACGCCAATATCAAGCTCTCAGTCAACAGCGTTGTCATAACGGTAAAGACAAGCGGCGGCGCTGCGATTCCCGGCGCATATGTGAGTATCAGCTCGCGCGGGGGCTACACGGACAGCGACGGGAAGCTAACGCTGAACAACGCTTGGAGCGGTAGCTACAGTTATTACGCGTATAAATACGGATATCTGACGACATACAGCACCGAAGCTGTCACAATCGGCGAAACAGGCGCGACAAATGTCGATATCGTTATGGCCGCTGACCCCAGTCTTGAGCACACATTATCCCTCCGCGCGACAAATAGCGAGATAGCGCCCGGCGGCTACGTTGATATCCGCCCTGAGCTCACATACACAGGCGGCGGAACTCCCGCGGCAAATGGCAAAATAACACTGACGCTGCCCACGGGCGTGACGGCGGTGGGCAACAATCCTTACGCTGACTCCGGTTACGAGGTGACTTTCGACGCCGACAAGACCGTAAAGCTCCCGACCGTGCGTGTCACCGTAAATAACACAGTCGGCAATCTCGCCTATTTAGGTATTCAAGCGACCTATACGGCGACAGATGTTTACAAGTACGCGTGCAGCCCGCTTACGGTCGTAAACGCGACGCTCACCGCGCCGAACGTTGCCGGCGCGGGTGATGAATTCACCGTGTACGGCACCGCGCCGTCGGGAAGCATCGTCGCGATAAAATCCGGCGATACGGTGCTGGCGACAGCCGCCGTGCAGAACCGCTATTACACGGCGAAGATCAAAATCTCAGAAGTCGGAGATTACATATTGCAAGCCGTCGCGGTGGATGAAGCGCAATCGTTCGCGTCCCCGCCGTCCCCGCTGACTGTCACGGACGATCTGCCGCCGACGATCGCGAATGTCAATTTCACAAGCGGCCCCCGCTCCACGCCTGCGGACAGCGCGCAATACGGCGTGAAGACCTTCGGTACTTGGGTCAATGTGTACGATCCCTACACCGGTTACTATGATATTATTGGCAGCTTCACGATCAATCGTCTCGGGAGCTATTCCGTCGAAAGCGTCAGCTTCGCGGGCGCGATCACGGGCGAAAACACAGACACCCTGACAAACAGCAACGGTACCTATACGTTCAAATTCCCAAAAAACGCGGCTTGGCGCGGAACAGGCGTGAAGCCGATAATAGTGACGCTGTCCAAAGTCGAAGGTGAAGATAAAGAATTCTTCGAGTTCACTATCGCACTCGTGACAATATCGCTCGACCCGTCCGGCTATGTCTATGACGCCGTGACGAAGGAGCGCATTAGCGGCGCCGTGGTGACGCTTGAAACCAAGCTCGGCTCCGACGGCTGGGTGAAGTGGGAAGACCCGGACGGCTTGGAAGCCAACCCGCAGACGACGGATGAGAACGGACAGTATGGCTGGATGGTCCCGAGCGGCGACTACAGAGTGCTCGTCACAAAAACCGGTTATGCCGACGCGATAGCGAACAACGCCGACGGAACCCCCGCGGAAGACCCGACGACGGGCTTTCCCGTACCCCCGGCGCGCACCGAGGTCAACATACCGATGAATTACACCGGCGCGCCGACCGCTTCGGCTAAGTGGGAAAACGACACTCTCATCCTCAACTTCACCCGCCCGATGCCGGTTACGGCGACGGCGGCCAACCTCACGGTAAAGGCCGGCGCAGCCGAGCTCGCGGGGACTTGGACGGCGGCAAGCGCTGAATACTCGAAAATCTTCACGTTCACGCCGGAAACCGCTCCCGCGGCGGGCGATTCAATAACCGTCACGATTGAGCCGTCAACCCTCTCGCAAGACGGCGTAGCCATCGGCGTCAGCGCACTCGGCGGCGCGACAGTTCCCAAAGAGCCCACAAATCCACCCGGCGGCGGCTGGATCGACAACAACAATAACAGCACCTCGTCATCCACGACAGACAAATCCAAGGACGACGACAAAAAAGACGACGCCCAAGCCGGCGACTCGTCCGAGCCGTGGCAGAACCCGTTCACGGACGTACAGGACGGCGACTGGTTCTACGCCGACGTCGAATACGCCTACAAATACGGTCTTATGACCGGCACTGACGCCGACAAATTCGACCCGAATGTTAAGGTTTCCCGCGCGATGCTCGTCACCGTGCTGTATAGGCTCTACGGTTCCCCGTCGGTCAGTGCGGCGCCCGGCTTCTCGGACGTCCGGGCAGGGCAGTGGTATAGCGACGCCATAGCTTGGGCGGCGGCAAACGGTCTTGTCGGCGGCGTGGGCGGCGGCCGCTTCGCGCCGGACGACATTATCACGCGTCAGGATATGGCCGTCCTGTTCTCGCGCTACGCGAGCTTTGCGGGAAAGACCCTGCCCGCGGTCCGCGAGCCCGATGCGTTCGCCGACGCGTCCGAGATCGCCGATTACGCGAAGCAGTCCGTGACCGACTTCAACGCGGCGGGACTGATCGGCGGCGTAGGAGGCAACAGAGTAACCCCCCGCGGCGAAGCCACAAGAGCAGAAATAGCCGCCCTTTTGCACAGATTTATAGAAGCTGCAAAAATCGAAGTATAGCGGACAGACCAACACTCAAAAACAAAATAAAAGCGCGGCGCGGGGCATTTCCCGCGCCGCGCTCTTTTCTCCCCCTGTTACGTTTTCGGAAAATGTGATATAATCGCCTGAGCAAGGTAAACACACGCTTTGTTCTTTGTGAGATGATAAATCAGAGGTGACGTAAATGTTCAGGATTGGCAGCCATATATCGTCCTCCGGAGGGTTCCTCGCCATGGGCAAAACGGCGGAGTCGATAGGCGCGAACACGTTTCAATTTTTCACGCGCAATCCGCGCGGCGGCGCGGCGAAGGCTTGGCCTCCCGAGGACGTCGCCGCCTACGCGGACTTTGCTTCCGGGTGCGGGATCGGAAGCCCGCTCGCCCACGCGCCGTATACGCTGAATCCCGCCGCCGAAAAGCCAAACGTCCGGGAATTCACGCGGGAGACGATGGCGGACGACCTCGAAAAGCTGGAACAGATACCCGGCGCGATGTACAATTTTCATCCCGGAAGTCACGTTGGGCAAGGCGTAGAGCGCGGGATCGAGCTCGTCGCCGAATGTCTGAATTTCGTGGTAAAACCGCTCGGGAGCGTCCCGATTCTGCTGGAGACTATGGCGGGAAAGGGCAGCGAGCTCGGCGGGCGCTTTGAGGAGCTGCGCGAGATAATCGACCGCGCAGGTACCGCCGCGTCCCATCGCCTCGGCGTGTGCCTCGACACCTGCCACGTCTATGACGCGGGCTATGATATCGCCGGTAAGCTCGACGGCGTTTTGACGGAATTTGACCGCGTGATAGGGCTCGGCCGCCTGCGCGCCGTCCACCTGAACGACTCGAAATATCCGTTCGCGTCCCATCGCGACCGCCACGAGGTCTTAGGCGGCGGCAGTCTCGGCGAGGACGCATTCAGGGCGGTCGTCAACCACCCGGCGCTGCGGGAGCTCCCGTTTTATCTGGAAACGCCGAACGAGCTCGACGGCTACGCCCGCGAGATCGCGCTGCTGAAATCCTGGCGCGAGGACGCCCGCTGAGGCGTCATTTCATATTTCGGAGGTATCAAAATGAGCGAGACTGTTGATAAAATCAGAGACATTTTGCTTGAAAAGTGCGAACGGCATAAAAAGAATCCCAAGTACGGTTACTACGATTATTGGAACGACCACATAAAGCCGGTGGTGAAATACGCGGTGTATTTGGCCGAGCAGTACGGCGCGGACGTGGAAATCGTCGAGCTCGGCGCGTTGCTGCACGATATTTCAATGCCGTCCGAATACGGCGAGAGAAGCGAGCACCATATATACAGCGCGGAGATGGCCGAAAAGCTGCTGACGGAGCTGAATTATCCGCAGGACAGGATCGGTCTTGTGCGGAAATGCGTTTTTAATCACGCTGGAAGGAACGCTCATTTGAGAGACACGCTTGAAGAAAACTGCGTATCGGACGCGGACGCGCTCGCTCATTTTGACCGTATTCCGTCCTTGTTTTGCTTAGCGTATAACATACACGGAATGTCTCTTGACGAAGGCCGGGAATACGTAAAAGAACGGCTGCAAGGCGACATCAACGGCCTGTCCGAGCGGACGAAGCTGATGTACAAAAGCAAGCTTGAAGCGATAATGCAAAATGTGTTCGTCGATTGAGAAAAAAGGAGCCGGGGAGCAGCACGGATATTCCGGGAGCCTTGACGCCGTAATCGGCGGATACAAATGACTTTACAAACTGTGCCATCTATGGTAGAATAATCACAGACACCGCAACGCCTTGAAGCCAACAGCCCATGTAACACTTTCTCTAAAATGTTACATGGGCTGTTTTTCGTTTGCCCCGCAAGCGCTCGCCGCCTCGCGGCTTGCTCCGATTCCGCCCGCCTGTGCGTTTTTACCTCCAAAAAAGCTCCTGTTTGCAAGTACTTTTCGGGCCATGTAACATTTTAGAGAAAATGTTACATAGCATCCGTAGCAAGCAAGCCGCAAAAAACACGGTGCTGACCGGCGGAAACGCCGCGGCATAAGCTCAGGCAAAAATCAAAAAAAACGGAGGAAAAAAACAATGCGCGTAATGCAAAGAACCAGGAAAAGCCCAATAGTAAAGCTATTGGCGCTGACGCTGACGTTCGCGATGCTTCTCGGCATAGCGATAACGGCAACGGCGGCCCCCGCGTATCCCGATATCTCGGGACACTGGGGA
>JAISAA010000354.1 GCA_031266955.1 Oscillospiraceae bacterium
CGGACGGCGCAGCCGGCGAGCTTATCGGCCTACGTATGGCGCGTAGCGCGAAACCGCTACGCCCGCTGGGCTGACGCAAAGCGCCGCGAACGCGAGTCCGAATCGGTATCCGGAGCCGGTTTGGACGAGCCGTACGCCGCTGGCGACACGCCCGAAGCGGAATTCGTGCGCGCTGAGGACGTGCGCCTGCTGCGCCGAGAGCTCGCGTTCATCGCGGGCGACTACCGCGAGATCATCGTCGCGCATTACATTGACGACCGCAAGATCGACGACATAGCGCGCTCGCTTTCGCTCCCGCGGGGCACGGTGCTGAGTAAGCTTCACCGCGCCCGGCAAAAATTGAAAAGGGGAATGATCATGTCACGGGAATTCGGAGTAATGAGCTACAAGCCGGAAAATATCAATATGGTATTCAACGGAGAAGCTATGGAGAACGGCGAGCCGTGGAATTCGCTGAACAGAAAGCTCGGTAAAAACATCGTGCTCGCCGCGTACCGCACGCCGAGCACCGCCGAGGAGCTCGCAATAGAGCTCGGCGTAGCACTGCCGTATATGGAGGACATTCTGGAGTATTTTGTCCACCTGACGCTTATGAAAAAGAACGGGAACAAGTACGAAACGGCGTTCTTCATCGTCAGCGCGGACGCACAGCGGAGAATATTCGACGACCTTGAAAGCCGGACGGCGGCGCTTACGGCGGCGGTGATCGAATCTGTAGAGTATGACGCGTCCGCGTCGGACGAGCAGGGGATACGCTGGCACGAGGGGTATCAGCCGTATGAAGATATGAAGTGGGCGATGCTTATGCGCGCCGTAGATCAGGTGTATTTCAACGCCACCGAGCGCGATAAGCCCGATTACGTAATGCCGCAGCTCGGCAAAAACGGAAACACTATGCGTCCGAACGGCAAGGACTGGGATATCGTCGGGTTTGAGGACTTTGCGGAGCGCTATGACTTTATTGGTCAGCACGGAAGCGGAGATTCGGACGGCCGATTCCGCGAATGGTCACAATACAAATACACATATAAGGGAATCGCCGAGCGGACGCCACTTTTCCTTGCGTCCGACGAGATGTATGCTATACTTGCCGCCGCGAACGGCGACACGTCCGGCGTCCGGCAGAGCGTGCTCGACGCGCTTGCCGGCTACGGATATCTCGCCGTGGCGGACGGCAAATACACGCCTACGATGTGGGTGCAGCGGTTCGACAACCTGACGCCGTTCGACGAGGCGCATCAGGCGGAGCGGACGCGCCTGTTCAACGCCGCCGCCGATATCGGCTATGAGCACTACAAAAAATGCCGCGATATCATCCGCGCCGAGGCGCCGGAGTTTTTGAAGGATGAGCAATATCAAATTGCCATCGCGATCAATAGCTCTATGAATCTGCGCGGCGCCGTGCTGATGGAAGCTCTGCGCCGCGGGTATATCACGTATGAGGACAACGACCCGCGCCTCGCGCTGGGAGCGTATTTTTTGATATGATATAAGGTATAGGGCGGTGAATGGCTCGGGAGTACTCCCGAGCCATTTAGAAATATTTCTAAATGGAAAATACAACTTTTTCTTGTGCAAAGCCTGCAAACGTGCTATACTTTGCGTACAGCAGAGTCATTTTATTTTCGCTGCGTCCACGTAGCGGCACAGCGAAGCAGCGGAGGAAAATATGTTGTGCGGTTGATATACGGAACGACAAATCAGTCAAAAATACTTATTATGAAAAGGCGTGTCGAGCCGCTTGGTATTGAGATATTGAGCCTTAGCGATGTGAACGCGCCCGATCTCTATATCGACGAAAGTGGTGGCGATCCGCTGGAGAACGCCGGAATAAAGGCGCTGGCATATTATCGCGCGCTGCGTATGCCAGTGTTCTCCTGCGACAGCGGGCTTTACATCGAAGGCTTCGACGACGCGCGGCAGCCGGGAGTTCACGTCCGCAGCATAGACGGGCGTCGTCTTGACGACGACGAGATGATCGCATACTATTCTGCGCTGGCCGCTGAATTGGGCGGGAGTATGATCGCAAGGTACCGCAATGCAATATGCCTTGTGCTGAATGAGGGGCGCATTTATAGGCATATGGGAGATGATATTGCCGGAGAGCGGTTTATCATAACGTCAAAAGCGCATAAAAACCGCAGCGAGGGATTTCCGCTTGACAGCTTATCCGTCCACATCAAAAGCGGAAAGTATTACTATGATATGGATGAACGCGACGATATAAATTTCACCAGTGACAATGGTTTCACGGCGTTTTTTCAAAGAGTGATGCGAGACGAAATACAGGAGTAATAAAAAGGGGAGTAGACATCATTTATGGAAAAAACCCTGTATATATCAGACCTTGACGGCACTCTTTTGAACAGCTCCGCCGAGTTGTCCGATTACACGGCGGGCGCGCTTGGCAAGATGATCGCGGACGGGCTCAACTTCTCCGTCGCCACGGCGCGGACGTTTGCCTCGACCGGAAAAATACTGGCCGGAGTGCCGTTGCGCATTCCCATAGTCCTGATGAACGGTGTGCTGATCTATGACGCCGCGCGGGAGCGGTATATCAAAATCAACAGGATACCGCCGGAGACTGTCGCGGCGGTGATCGAAGCGCTGAGAGCATTTGAGATCACGGGACTTGTGTATGAGTTGAAAGACGGCGCGCTTATGACGTATCACGAATCCCTCGAACACAAGCCGCTGCGCGATTTTGTGGAGGAACGGATCGCCCGCTATTATAAAACCTTCCGGCACGCCGACAGCTTTTCCGACATATCGCCGGAGCATATCATATATTTCACACTGCTCGACAAATGCGAACGCATTCAGCCCGTGCACGACGCGCTCCTGCCGCGGCCCGATCTGAATCAGACGTTTTATAAGGACATCTACAGCGATGACCTGTGGTATTTGGAGGCGTTCAGCGCGGCGGCGTCCAAACGCAACGCCGTAGCCTATCTCCGGGAGACCTACGGATACGAGCGCATCGTCGGGTTCGGCGACAATTTGAACGATTTGCCGATGTTTGAGGTCTGCGACGTGCGCGTCGCGGTCGAAAACGCGCGCCCGGAGGTAAAGGCCGCCGCCGACCATATCTGCGGCGCGAACGACAGGGACGGAGTGGTGCGATGGATCGAGGCGAATGCGTGATCGTTCGCCCTGCGCCCTATTGACGGCGGGCTGGAATTGATTATAAATTAAATGCAAGCGGATATCCGGGGGCGGGAAGCCGCGCCCGATCCCGTGAGGGGCAGTGGGCGAGCCTCTCACATTCTAAAATTTTTATGAAAGGAGCGTCGGGGCTGCCTGCCCGGCGCAAATGACATGGAACAAAGGATTCGCAAAATGCAAACGCAGAAAGGCTTTATCGCCGCGTTAGACCAAAGCGGGGGGAGCACGCCAAAGGCGTTGAAGCTCTACGGAATCAATGAGAGCGCGTACTCGAACAACGAGGAGATGTTTGAGCTCGTGCACGCTATGCGCGCGAGGATTATGATGAGCCCCACGTTCAACTCGGATCATATTCTCGGGGCTATCCTCTTTGAGAACACATTGGACAGGCAGGTCGACGGGAAATCAACCACTGCCTATCTTCGCGCAAAGGATATTTTGCCATTCCTGAAGGTCGATTCGGGATTGGCCGATGCCGAGAGCGACGTTCAATTGATGAAGCCCATGCCGGGTTTGGATGGCTTGCTGGCAAAAGCGGTAGAGCATAAAGTTTTCGGAACGAAAATGCGTTCCGTCATCAAGGGCGCAAACGCGCAGGGGATAAAAACTGTTGTCGGGTCTGGCGGGGCTGTCGGCGTCCGACAAGGTGATATTCAAGCTGACATTGCCCGAACAAGATAACTTTTACAAGGAGCTTATGGAGGACGCCCACACTTTGCGTATCGTGGCGTTGTCCGGCGGTTACTCCCGGCAGAAAGCCAACGAGCTGCTGAGCCGGAACATAGGCGTCATAGCGAGTTTCTCGCGGGCGCTGACAGAGGGCCTGAACGCCAATCAAAATGTCGCCCTTTTGGACATTGGAAACGTGAGGTGTTGCGACGCATTTCAAATCCACGATACAAAACGGGCTGTCTTCGTCTATCGCAACGGAAACAACGTACTGCTCCGGCGCAAGAGAGGGCGCGTAGTCATACTATATTACCGAAAACCGCTTTGCCATAAGCTGCGGCAGCGCTTTCATAAACATCCCGTTGTCGAAGCCTGATACATCAATACAAATATCAATGTCGGAAAAATTGTCGGCGGTTCCGTTGGCGATACTGCCGTACAACGCGCACGACTTCACTTCGGGGAGCGTGTTGAGATATGCAATTACTTCGCTCGATTTTTTAATTAAGTCCATCATAGTGAGATCCATTACTCCGTCTCCAAATATTTTATCCGTTACGCAGTTTATTATCGTACTACTCTTGTCTCATCTCATCATCAAAAATACTTTCCCTTTCGGGACAAAGGGTAGGCGCGCGCCTTTGGGGATGAGGAAGGCGTGTTCGCGGCCGTGCAGGGCGAGGCGGTCGTCGCAGTATCCGTCAGTGATGATCAGCACGGGCGCCTCTTTCGGGAAATCCTCTGACGCGTCCAGCAGGTCAACGCCCGGTTGAAGCACCGTGCCGCCGCGGCCTCTCACTTTCACCGTTCCCGCTACATCCTCCGGGCGCATATACCCCATATCATACGCCGCCGCGTCGCAGAAGACGACCCTTGCCGCCGGGACGTCGCGGGAGGCGGCGTATGATGCGATGGCGCCGAGAGAGGACGCGAGCAGGTATCTATCCATCGAGCCCGACGTATCCAGCACCACGCCGAATGTGCGGCCGTCCAGCGCCGTCTCGCTCACCGCCCAATTAGGGCGGGGGATGTCCGGCGTGGCGGATTGGCGGCGGCTGATGCGGGCATATGTCCGCTTTTTTTCAAGAGGCGCAAAATATTCGTCAAACCACCTTGCGAGCTCCACGTCCCACGGGATGGGCGGCACGGACAACGCCCGAATTTCCTCCACCAGCCCCGACGGCAAATAGCCCCGCCCCTGTTCCTCGTGGTAGGACAGTCCTTGCGATAAGGCCCGCCGGTAGAATTCGTCCAGGTCGGTATCCGGTTTACTGTTGCTCGATTCGCCCAGAATGTCGCCCAAACCGATGCCGCGAAGTGTGGCCAATTTTCGGTATATCCGCAGATCCTTCGCGATAATATCGTATACCGATTCGGCGTTTAGCCCGCTGAACTGCTCGTCGAATAAAAGCCCGTCGGGACGTTCGCCCACGCCCATTTCGGTAAGCCAGTGATTGATGACAAAGTCGCATGCGACGTTCCACAGATACGGGTCGCGCCACTCGATACGCTCTCCGTGTTTCAGGGCGGCGTGCAGAAACTCGTGCGCCATGACAAATTTGACTTCCTCGGCTGTCAAATGCGCGGCGGGATTCATATATATCTCCGCAATTGCGGGCCGCACGGCGGCGATCGATATCTGCTCCCGTATACAGACCGTCGGGTCGTCTATGATCTTGACCATTGCGGCGACCGCGCCCAAGAGCGGATAGCTGTCAATAAACCACTCGCGTTCGCGCTCATAGCGGGATATGCGCCGCTCGCCGCCCGTTTCGCTTGACGCCGTCGCGACGGCGCTTCTGACGGCGTTTATCAGCCCTGCCGCGAATACCGCCTGCCAATCCACCTTTTGCCGGTACCTGTTTGTGTTTTCAGGCACTATCAGCATATCGCCGGCGCCGATCCCGGCGGTACCGAAATTCATATATTTCCTGCGTTCGTCGGCGTTCATATACTCCATGCGTTCATACAATTTAACTTCATCCGGCACGCTCGGGATCTCCCGGAATTCGTCTCCCGGTTTCGCAAACTTCAATTCGGATAAAAATATCTCGACGACGCAGTCGCAGGCATCGTTCCAGTCGCGGAAACGGGGTTTTTCCTGAAAATGCCCCAGCCCCAAATGCAGCAGGCAATGCCCTATCGCCCGGGCCCATTTTGCGGGCTCGGCTTTGATATGCTTGTTGCAGTGGACCGCTCCGTTTGAATCGGCGGTACACAGCCCGTCCTTCACTCCGCCAAACCGTTCGTCAAGGTGGACGGACGCCTTGTCGTACAGCGCCGAAAGTATCGGCTGGGACTTTACCATACCGACTCCCGCCTTGAATAGATCCTCCGGGCTGTCTTTGTGCGGCTTATTTGAGTGTTTCAAGATCCCTTGACCGCCAATCTCGGCAAGTCCCTCACGACCTCGACCAAGAACCAATCGGGAAGCGTCCGGTCGCTGTCGTCCGGCGAGACGGCCATTTGCGCTATTTCAAGGCTGATTCCCGCCAAGTCCCGGAGCATCGCCTTCGCCCTGAGCGTCAGGTTTTTTGCCGACGCAGACATCTTCTCTTTGTCAGGCGGCAGTTCCTTGATTATCTGCGCCCTGAAGCTCTGGGCGAGAAAGTAAAGCGAGTCCCTGTCTTCCGGCGCGGCGGGAAATTTCTGGTCGCCGTTTATGATGGCGGACAGCGCATATCGGTTTTTTATGTTTTTCACAAAGGCGCAAAATTGTGTGGCGTGAATCTGCGAAAGGCATCCATACGCCAGTATTTTCAACTGCTTTTCATCGATCTCCGCGTGCGCGTGTATGGCATCGGACAGCATATGCCACGACCGGGGCGTGGAAAACGGTTCCTCGGTCTTGGGCGGCTGCTTCCACAGATGGTCGGGGCGCAGTCCGATGTATTCCATTACATACGGGTGAATATTATTGCTCCCCGCCCAGTCCAGCCATTCGCGGTGGGAGGCGGTGAGCTCGACGTGGAACATACGGTTGATGAGCGCGCTCGACATCGGTTTTACGATGGCGTTATCCCGCGCCCGGTTGCCCGCTCCGATTACGATCGAGCCCCGCGGCAGGACGTACTCACCTATGCGCCGGTCGTGGATCAGGCTGTAAAAAGATTTTTGCACCTCCTGCGAACAGGCGTTCAGCTCGTCGAGGAACAGGCAATAAGCCTCGTCCCGCGCGATCGTGCGCGGGGGGCAGAACACGCTCTTGCCGTCTATGATCTGCGGCACGCCGATTATATCCTCCGGCGCGAGCTGGCTTCCCAGCAGCGACACGCAGGGCAGCCCGAGCTCATCCGCGAAGCGCTCCACAATAGAGGACTTGCCGATGCCCGGCGCGCCCCAGATGAAAACAGGCCGCACAGTGGCGACGTTCAGCAAAACATCCGACAACTGGCTTTGGTTTACGGTGATAGATATATTCATGCGTTCTCCTTTATATTAAGCTATATAAGCTTAACGCCAAAACCGGCTATATGCAAGTTACAGTTGTATGACAATTGCCGCCGCGGATTTGACAATTATAAAGGTCTGCTTTATAATGCGGTCAATCGCGGTATTTCAATTCGTTAAGGAGGTCATTATGAATCTCAAAGAATCGTTCCGCTATCAGAATTTTCTGGATAGCCTGCTGAGTACGGCGA
>JAISAA010000048.1 GCA_031266955.1 Oscillospiraceae bacterium
CAGCACTATCGAAAACAACATCCAAACCGCGATAAACAGCGCGAAAAGTAGCGGTGCTGATACCGTTACCGTTACCGGCAGCAAAACCGGCGTGAGCGACGGCAACAGTCTTGAACTGACTATCCCGGAGGGCGTCAAAGTGCTGTGGCAAGCCGAATATGCCGACAACGGGCTTTTCACATCCGGCTTGATCAGTCTATCCGGCGCCGGCACATTTGAGGTGGGCGAAGGCGGCTCAATAAGCAGCTCGTCCAGCCGCAACAGCAACAGCATCAACATTTACTCCCTGAGTATCCATATCACTGTTACAGTCAGTGACGCGGGCAAGGTGCAAACGACCGGTGACTGCGCCATCTATACAAAAGGCACGGTATTAGTCACAGGCGGCGAGGTCAGCGCCACGAGTGGCACGGCCATTATCCCATCAGGTTCCACCGTTACGGTAAGCGGCGGCAGTGTCAGCGCTATGACTGGCAAAGCTATTGTCGCGAACCAAAATTCCGCTGTAACGGTTATCGGCGGTCTTGTATTCGCCTATGGCAGTGACATCACCGGCATAGGCAATGTGATCCAATTGGGCGGCAACGCGTCGGACTTTACCGGCGCGAGCGGCACAGGCGTCATTATCGCGTGGAACCAAGGCGAGGACACGACGACGTACGTGTCCGGCACTACGACGGACATCACCCTTTCGCCCGCTCCCGAGTCGCCCGATTCCGGCGCGACGGCGGTGTGGGCAACGCGGGAAGGCCAAAACGGCATCGCGTATGAAAACGGCGAGAACACAGGTTTTATCCCGCTGGAGGTGACGGTGCTCGACCTCCGCGCGCTGGGCGAGCTTATCACGCAGGCGGGCGAAATTATAGTCGCCGCACCGGTGGGCGACGGCCACGGGCAGTACGCACAGGAAGATGTTGACGCTTTCGCGGCGGTAATCGCAGCGGCGAAGACCGTACATGATACACCTGTGGCAGACAACACGCAGATAGCGATAGATGACGCAGAGGCAACATTACAGGCGGAGATTGAAACCTTTAACGAGGCAGTCATCATTGTTGACTTCTACGCTTTAGACACGAAGCTCGCCGAGGCAAAGGCAATCAAGCTCGGGAATTACGTAACATCGACGTGTGACGCGCTGCAAGCCGCGATTTCAGATGCGGAAACAATGCGCAATACGCAGTACGTCACGCAAGAGGAGGTAAACGGCGCGCTTGACGCGCTGATCTCCGCGATAGACGGCCTCCGCCATATTTACATCCCGCCGCCCGAAAACAATAACAACAAAAACGACGACGCAGATGAACCGACGGAAACTCCGGAGAGGCCGGCGGCGACGCCCGGGGAAAACCCGTTCGACGACGTGGGGCAAAACGACTGGTTTTATGAGGACGTAATGTTCGCGTACAGCCGCGGACTGATGACCGGCACAAGCGCGAGAAAGTTCTCGCCGGACGCGCCGATGGCGCGCGGGATGATAGTCACGGTCCTGCACCGGCTGGAAGCTGAGCCCGCCGCGAGGGGCGCGACCACGTTCAGCGACGTCGCGGACGGGAAATATTACACCGGGGCCGTCGCGTGGGCGGAGGCCGAGGGCATAGTAGACGGCTACGGCAACGGACTGTTCGGCCCGGAGGACGATATAACGCGTCAAGACTTGGCGCTGCTCTTCCTGCGTTACGCAAGGTACAAGGGCCTGACGCTCCCAGAGATACGCGCATACGCGGACTTTGCCGACGACAAAGACGTCTCGGAGTATGCGCGAACGGCGGCCCGGACGCTGTACAAAGCGGGAATCATCTCCGGCAAGCCGGGCAGCAGGCTCGACCCGAAAGGCACGGCGACACGAGCCGAGGTCGCGGCGATGCTGCGCCGGTTCCTCGAATCGGTGCAGCAATAGCTGAACAAGCGACCGGAAAAAGCCTCGGAAAGATTTGAGGCAAGCAATCTTTCCGGGGCTTTTCGCGCTGCGTCTGCGCGGAGATCGATTTTAGAAGGTTGAAAATTGATTTTCGTGCAAATTATAAACCCGCGCTTGTCAGCGCCTGCGCTATGGAGTATAATCAAAATATATTATTTATAAAGTTTCCGCGCCGGAAACCCGCGGGCGGAAAACCGGTCAATATACCGAAAGGAAGTACGAAAACAATGGAAATGTCAAATTACAAATTCGAGACGCTGCAATTACACGCGGGGCAGGAATCGCCCGACCCGGCGACGGACGCGCGCGCCGTGCCCATCTACCAGACGTCGAGCTATGTCTTCCCCAGCTCCGAATCCGCCGCCGCGCGCTTCGCGCTCACGGAGTCCGGCAACATCTACACGCGGCTGATGAACCCGACGAACGACGTGTTCGAGAAGCGCATGGCGGCGCTCGAGGGCGGCGCCGGCGCGCTTGCGACGGCTTCCGGGGCGGCCGCCGTCGCGTATGCCGTGCAGAACATAGCGCGCGCGGGCGACCACATCATAACGGACAAGTTCATCTACGGCGGCACGTACAACCTCTTCGCGAACACGCTGCGCGACTACGGCATAGAGACCACGTTCCTCGACGCCTCCGACCTCGGCGCCATAGAGGCCGCGTTCCGCCCGAACACAAAGCTCGTGTTTATAGAATCGCTCGGGAACCCGAACTCGACCGTCGTGGACATAGGCGCGATAGCGTCCCTCGCTCACTCGCGCGGCGTGCCGCTGCTCATAGACAACACGTTCGCCACGCCGTATCTGCTGCGACCGATAGAGCACGGCGCCGACGTCGTCATACATTCCGCGACGAAGTTCATAGGCGGCCACGGCACGTCGATCGGCGGCGTTATAGTGGACGGCGGCAAATTCGACTGGGCGGCAAGCGGCAAATTCCCGGGGCTCAGCGAACCCAACCCGAGCTACCACGGCGTAGTGTTCACCGAGGCCGTCGGGGCTCTCGCGTACATAATCAAGGCGCGCGTGACGCTAATGCGCGACACGGGCGCGTGCCTCGCGCCGCTCAACGCGTTTTTGTTCCTGCAAGGACTCGAGACGCTGTCGCTGCGCGTGGAGCGGCACGTGGAAAACGCGCTGCGCGTAGTGGACTACCTAAAGGGCCACCCGTCCGTCGCGCAGGTGAACCACCCGAGCCTGCCGTCGCGCCGCGACAACGCGCTGTACAAAAAGTATTTCCCCGCCGGCGCGGGCTCGATATTCACGTTTGAGCTCAAAGGCACGGCGGAGCAGGCGAAGCGCTTCACGGAGAGCTTAGAGCTGTTCTCCCTGCTCGCCAATGTTGCCGACGTAAAAAGCCTCGTCATCCATCCCGCCTCGACGACGCATTCGCAAATGTCCCCCGAGGAGCTTTTAGATTCCGGCATCACCCCGTCCACAGTGCGCCTGTCCATCGGCACAGAGCACATAGACGACATAATAGCCGATCTCGAACAGGCGTTCGGAAAAATATAGAGCGGCATAGTACGCATCCCCCGAGAAGATGAAAGCGAGAGCACTATGAAAAAACCGTTTGTAATCAGCATTTCAGGTATATCGGGCAGTGGAAAAACCACCGTAGCGGAAGCGTTAAAAAATCAACTTACAAATGCGGATATAATTTATTTTGACAGTTTTCCGGGCGATTTACTCGGCGTAGATTATTGCGAATGGTCGGAGTCCGGCGCGGATTGCAATGACTGGAAGCTTGCGCCGATAGTCGAAGAAGTTGAGCGGTATATTTCAAAACCGCTGGATTATATCATTCTTGATTATCCGTTCGGCAAGGCGCACCGTGATGTGCGCGGATATTTGGACTTTTCTGTTTGGATAGATACACCGCTCGACGTATCTCTTGCGCGTCGTATTCTGCGCGATTTTACACGCCGCTCGGAAACCCGGCGCAAATTAAACAGGAATCCGGCGGAAGAAGCGTCGTCATATCTTGATTTTTATCTTGTGCGGCACAGAGCTACATATTTAAGGCATATCGAAACGATTAAGCCATTCACCGACCTTACAGCGGACGGCACAAAACCGCCGGAAGAAATTGCGGACAAAATAATCGCGCGCATAGCGGAAATCGAAAGCTCAAAGCAAGCGCAAGCCTGATCTGATTTGAAAACCTGCAAGGATACGGCTTCTCGAACCGAAAAGCTTTATTGACTTTTCGCCCCCCGTATGTCACAATACGGTAAAGCCGGATTCATTCCGGAAACTTATATGAAGGAGCGCGAAAAAAATGAGCGAACGTAAATATGAAAAGCTTGTCTATCAATTCACCCCGGAGTACAACGAGGCCGCCGCCGAGGGCGTCGGGACAGACTTCGTCTACTCCCCGCAGGCGTATTTCCGCGGCGCGTCGCAGATACCGGGCGCGAAGTACAACGTCGGCTTCCAGATCGTCGTAAAGCCGTATTTCCTCGACAGGATGCCGCACCGCCACGAGGTGGACGAATATCTGATCTTCCTCGGCGGCACGTTCCCCAACGTATTTGAATTCGACGCGGAAATTTCGCTGTGCATCGGCGAGGAGATGGAGGAGTACATAATAACTCAGCCGACGATAGTCAGAATTCCCGCGAACGTGGTTCACTGTCCATTGAATTTCAAGCGCGTCGATAAGCCGATATTCTTTCAGGCGGCGTGTATGCAGGGGATGTTCGGCGGCGTATACGGCGACGGGGAGCAGAAATTCGAGATGTATTACAACGGCCCCGGACAGTGCATCTACGACAAGGACAAAAAATGCGATTCCTGCCGCAAATGCCTGCGCGGAGAATGGAACGCGCCGGAGCCGAAATAGCGCCGTCGCCGCCGGCGGGGCGGCCTACTCCGCGAAGCCCCTTGCCCGAAGCAGCTCTTTGATGACGGCCACGGAGCCGTCTATCCCCGCGAACGAGGAATTTATCGCGATGTCGAAATTCTCCTTCGCGCCCCAGATAAGGTTCGTGTAGTATTTATAGTAGCCGCCGCGGGCCTTGTCGGCCTTGCGGACGGCGGCCTCGGAGTTCTTTTCCGCCAGGCCGTAGCTCTCCACAGCCCGCCGCGCGCGGTCCTCCAGATCGGCGTAGATGAAGACGCGCACGAGATTCTTCCGTTCCCGCAGTATATAGTCGGCGCACCGGCCGAGAATGACGCAGCTTCCGCGCGCGGCGAGCTCACGTATGACCTCCGACTGGGCGATGAACATTTTATCGCTCGTCGGAGTGTCGTAATATACGAGTGATTCCGCGTTCGCGAACGCGGAAAGCTGAAGATTGAACAGCACGCCGCCGGCCTTTTCCTCGCTCTGTTCGATGAAGCCGGCGGAAAGCCCGCTTTTTTCAGCCGTCAGCTTTATTATGGACTTGTCGTAACAGCCGAGCCCGAGCTCTCCCGCCAATTTGTTCGCTATGTCCCGGCCCCCGCTTCCGTACTCGCGGCTTATCGCGACAAAAAAATCATTCATTTTCGCTATACCTCCAAAAATTATATTGCAAAAATTATATTGCAAAAATTATATTGCCAAGTCGAATTGCAAATTAAATCTAATGCGTCCCCCATTGTAGCATATGCGGACGCAAAAGACAAAATATTTTTGAAAAGCCTTTACTTATCCGCCGCGTTGCATTATCATTGATATTAAGACCAGAGCTGAAATCTGGAAGGAGCTGAGATTATGCCGAGCCTTGAAGCACTGTTAAGCCGCCGCCGCACCGTTTTTTTTGACGGCGCTATGGGGACTATGCTCCAGCGCGCCGGGCTTTTGCCGGGCGAGCGCAGCGATATGATGAATATACGCGCGCCGGAGGCGGTTTTTGAAATACACCGCGCGTATGTGGACGCCGGTAGCGATATCATCCTGACGAACACGTTAGGCGCCAACGCGCACGCGCTGTCCGAAAGCGGGCACAGCCCAAAGGACGTTATAGAAGCCGCCGTAGCGTCGGCCCGTCGCGCCGCCAATGGCCGCGCGCTCGTCGCGCTCGACGTCGGACCCGTAGGCGAGCTTATGGAGCCCCACGGCGCGCTGACGCCCGAGGACGCGTACAAGCTTTTCAGGGAACAGATCGAAGCCGGCGCGTCCGCCGGCGCGGAGCTCGTCGCCGTTGAGACGATGAGCGATTTGGACGAGCTGTCCGCCGCTGTAACGGCCTCGCGCGACGCGTGCGCGCTGCCGGTGCTCGCGATGATGACGTTCGGGAGCTCGGGGCGCACGTATACGGGCGTGGCTCCGGCGGATTTCGTCCGGCGCGCGGAGGCGCTCGGCGTCGCGGCGCTCGGTATAAACTGCTCTTTAGAGCCGCGCTCGTCGCTTCCCGTATTCCGGGAGCTCGCGGCTATCTCCAAAACGCCGCTTATCGCCAAGCTCAACGCCGGGCTGCCGGATTCCGACGGGCGCTACGGGCTGACTCCGGAGGAGTTCGCCGGGCAAATGCTCGAATACAAGGCTCTCGGCGTCCGAATCGCCGGCGCGTGCTGCGGCAGCACGCCTGAGTTTATCCGCGCGCTCGTCTCCGCGTTCGCGGACTGACGCGCAATTTTGAATTAACCCGCGCCGTAGGCGCGCAATTATAATGAAGGAGCGGTCAAGCCATATGGACGGCAATATTTTTCGCCCGGCGGATATTCTTTTACCGAAAAATATAAATTTGCAAAACTGGGCGGTCATAGCCTGTGACCAATATTCCTCGGAGCGCGAATATTGGACGCGCGCCGATCTTCTCATCGGTTCCTCGCCGTCCACGCTGCGTATGATGATCCCGGAGGCGTATCTGACCGCCCCGAATTTAGCGGCGCGCGAGCGCGCCGCCGGTCTCGCCGCCGACGCGTATCTCGAAAGCGGCATTTTCCGCGAATACCCGAACTGCTTCGTATATGTAGAGCGCACGCTGCGCGACGGGCGCGTCCGTCGCGGGCTCGTCGGGGCGCTCGATTTGGAAGCCTACGGCTACTCCGGCGCCGGCTCGCCGATACGCGCGACGGAGGAGACCGTGCCCGAGCGGCTGCCCCCGCGCGCGCGCGCGCGAAAAAGCTCGCCGCTGGAGCTGACGCACATAATGGCGTTTATCGACGACGAGGCGAGAGCGATCATAGAGCCTCTCGCGGACTCGGCGCTGCCCGAGCTATACGACTTTAAGCTTATGGAAAACAGCGGTAGCCTGCGCGGCTTTCTCGTCGGAAGCGTCACGGCGCGGGAGCTCTCCGACGCCGTTTCCGCTCTGCCCGGCGGAATAAAAATCGGCGACGGAAACCATTCGCTCGCCGCCGCCAAGCTGCTTTGGGAGGAAATAAAGCCGGCGCTTTCAGAGCGCGAGCGCGAGACCTGTCCCGCCCGCTTCGCTCTCGCGGAGCTCTGCAACGTCTACGGCGACGCGATAGATTTTCACCCCATCCACCGCGCGGTTTTCGGCGTCAAAACGGAGCATTTTATCGACGGCCTCGCCGCCGCGATATCGGGAAACGGGCGCCACACGGTAAAATGCCTGTCGGCGGAGATCGACGCGACGCGCGTGCAGCGCATATCGGAAAAAGAGCTTCGCGCCGGGGATATGCCGATCGGGGAGCTTATCGCCGCCGTCCAGCGGTATATCGACGATTATTTCAAAGGCACAAAAAAGCGGCTGGGCTTCAGGGCCGATTATATACACGGGGAGGCGTCGCTGCGCTCCGTCGTCGCCGCGCCGGACTGCGTCGGGATAGAACTTCCCGCGATGGAAAAGTCCGAGCTGTTCCGCGCGCTGCGCGGCGGCGGCGACGGCGTCCTGCCCCGCAAAAGCTTTTCCATCGGCGAGGCCTGGGACAAGCGCTTTTATATGGAATGCAGAAGAATAAAATGAAAACGGGAGAAATTTTTCTATGATCGCTTTAGGATGTGACCACGGCGGGTATAATCTTCTCGGTGAAATACGCGCCATGCTCGACGGGAAAGGGCTTGAATACCGCGACTTCGGCGCGTTTTCTGAGGAAAGCTGCGATTATCCCGACTTCGCCCGCGCCGTCGCGGAGTCCGTCGCCTCGGGCGGGGCGGAGCGCGGGATACTCGTCTGCAGCACGGGGATCGGAATGTCCGTCGCGGCGAACAAGGTTCGCGGCGTCCGCGCGGCGCTATGCGGGGACTGCTTTTCGGCGGAAATGACGCGGCGGCACAACGACGCGAATATCCTCTGCCTCGGCGCGCGCGTCACGGGGGCGGGGCTCGCTCTGAAAATCGCCGAAATATTTCTCGAAACGCCGTTCGACGGCGGCAGGCACGCCCGCCGCGTCGCGAAAATAACCGAGATGGAGCTGTAAGTATTGGCAAGATACGTCCCGCGGACTTATAAAAACCACAGGGCGGCGCGGCTGCTCGCGCGCGCGCTGGCGTTCCTGCTTATCGCGGCGGTCGCGCTCGCGATAGCTATGTTTTTCAGCCTGCGGCAATACATCGTGTACACGCCCGAGGGTCTGCGGCTGGAAATACCCTGGTTAGAGGAGGAGTGAGACCGCAGTCCGCGCCATCAATAAAAAAGCCTCCTTGTAAAATTACCTTTCGGACGAGGCTTATTTTACAGGGAAGCGGAGCGCTTTGAGCTTTTTTCTTTACGTTATTTTTTGAAACCGCCGCGTCAGCGGATGACGGGGGCGGGGACGGGCGCCGCGGCGTAAGGATATACCCCCGGCGCGATAAAGGGAGCGGCGGGTGCGGCGACATAAGGCGCGATCCGCGGCGTCCTCGCCGCCGTGTTGGGCGATACCGCCGCTTTCGGCGACGGCGATACTGTTGCTTTCGGTGACACCGTTACTTTTGGCGACACAGTCACTTTGGGCGATGCTTTTACGGGCGTGGTCTTCTTTTTCGCACCGCAGCCGAAAATCGAAACCGCCATAAGAGCGGCGACAAGAAATCCGATTACTCTTTTCATAACAGCCTCCTATAGGAAGTAAGCTCACAAAATGGGCTTCGACCGTATTATTTGCAGTTGCGAAAAAAATACTACGCGAGTTTTTGGTAATACTTTACGCAAATTTGACATTCTCCTTGTTTTAGATTTGACAATTCGCAATTATACTTGTACCGCAACAAAAAATTAAAAACAAAGGGGTAATCAAAAATGAAAAAAACTATCTGCGCTCTCCTGCTCTTGCTCGCGCTCCCTCTCGCGGCTATCGGCTGCGCCTCCGGCGACTACGGCTCGGAGCCGTCCCAGCAGCCCACGCAAGCTCCGCCGTCAGCTCCGGCGGAGACGGCGCCGGACGTCCCAGAGACAAATTCCGGTGAGATCATCGTCATATCGCGCGAGGACGGCTCCGGCACGCGCGGCGCGTTCATCGAGCTTTTCGGCGTTCAGGACGAGGACAAGGTCGACAGGACGACGCTTTCCGCCGAGATCACAAACAGCACGTCCGTTATGACGACGTCCGTCGCCGGGAACGACAAGGCGATAGGCTATATCTCGCTCGGCTCGCTGAACAGCGCCGTAAAGGGCGTCGAGATCGACGGCGCGGAGGCGACGGTCGCCAACATCAAAAACGGCAGCTACGGCATCTCGCGCCCGTTCAATCTCGTGCTGACCTCCGAGCTCAGTGACGCCGCCGAAGCGTTTATCGGCTTTATAATGAGCGCCGAGGGCCAGAGCGTCATCGAAAACGGCGGCTACATAAAAGCGGACGAGGCCGCCGCGCCGGTCTCGGGCGAGGCTGTGCCGGGGCGCGTCGTCGTCGCGGGCTCGTCCTCCGTCACGCCCATTATGGACAAGCTGAAGGACGCGTATTTGGCGATAAATCCTGACGCCGAAATTGAGATACAGCAAAGCGATTCTTCTACGGGCATAAACGCCGCGATAGACGGCATATGCGACATCGGTATGGCCTCCCGCGAGCTTAAAGAAAGCGAGCTCGAAAAAGGCGCCCGGGAGCTGACGATAGCCACGGACGGCATAGTCGTGATCGTCAGCCCGCAAAGCCCCGTAAACGCCCTGACTAAAGAGCAGGTGCGCGATATATTCACGGGCGCTGTGACGGATTGGTCGCAGATAGGCTAAACAGGTAGGCTAAAACGGAATATATTTTTTGGGGACGAATGAAAGAAAAAATAATGCGCGCCGTGTTTTTGGCGGCGGCCTGCGTGTGCATACTCTGCGTCGCGCTGATATGCCTGTTCCTGCTTGCAAACGGCATACCGGCTTTCGGGAAGATCGGGGCGCTTAAATTCCTGACCGGCGCGGTGTGGCGCCCGGGCAACGATATATACGGCGTCGCCCCGATGATACTCGGAAGTCTCTACGTCACGGCGGGGGCCGTAGCCCTCGGCGCGCCGATAGGCATTCTGACCGGGATTTTCCTCGCGCGGTTTTGCCCGCGGCGCGCGCGCCCGGGCTTCCGGTCGGCCGTCAATCTTCTCGCGGGGATACCGTCGGTTGTTTACGGTTTTTTCGGGCTTGTGGTGTTAGTGCCCGCGGTGCGGTCTGTTTTCGGGGTCAGCGGGAAAAGTATGCTTACGGCGTCCGTGCTGCTCGGGCTTATGATACTGCCGACGATAATAAGCGTCACGGACACGTCCGTGCGCGCCGTGCCGGAGAGCTGTTACGAGGGCGCGCTCGCCCTCGGCGCGACGCACGAGCGCGCCGTGTTTTCGGCGCTGCTGCCGGCTGCCAAGTCCGGGATCACGTCCGGCGTCGCCCTCGGCGTCGGTCGCGCGATAGGAGAAGCGACGGCTGTCGTTATGGTCGCCGGGAACCAGCCGGCGATGCCGTCCGGGCCGCTGCACGGCCTGCGCACACTGACGGCGAATATCGTGCTGGAAATGGGCTACGCCGCCGATCTGCACCGGCAGGCGCTTGCTGCGACGGCGCTGACGCTCTTTGTATTCACACTCGCGGTGAACGTCCTGCTCGCGCTCGGGAGGGGGAAGCGCCCGGTATGAAAACGCTTTTCGCGCTCCGGCGGAGGCCGGCGGCGCTGTTGCTGCGCCTGCTCGTCACGGCGGCGGCCTGCGTGACGGCGCTGATAATCGCCTTCACCGTCGGGTATATTCTGATAAAAGGCGTCCCGCATTTGACGCCGGAACTGTTCGCGCCGAAATACACGAGCGAAAACGTATCTATGACCCCGGCGATCGCCGGTACGCTTATAATGACGGCGCTCGCCCTCGCGCTCGCGGCGCCGCTCGGCATATTCTCCGCCGTGTTTTTGGCCGAATACGCGCGGCGGGGCAGCAGGCTCGTCAAGGTCGTGCGCCTCGCGGCGGAGACGCTTTCGGGCATACCGTCGATAATTTACGGGCTGTTCGGCGCCCTGCTTTTCAACAGGGCTTTGGGCTATTCGCTCATCGCGGGGGCGGTCACGCTCGCGATCATGCTGCTCCCGCTTATTATGCGCACGGCGGAGGAGGCGCTGCTGTCCGTGCCGGATATGTACAGGGAGGGCGGCTTCGGGCTCGGCGCGGGGCGGCTGCGCGTCGTCTTCGCGATAACGCTGCCCGCAGCCGCGCCGGGCATACTCGCGGGGGTGATACTCGCCGTCGGGCGCGCCGTCGGAGAGACGGCGGCGCTGATATTCACCTCCGGTACGGCGACGGCGCTTCCGAAAAGCATATTTTCGTCGGTCAGGACGCTTTCGGTGCATATGTACGTGCTCTCGAACGAGGGGTTTTACATCGATCAGGCATACGCGACGGCAGTCGTCCTGCTGCTGCTGACGGTGGGGCTGAACGCGCTTTCGGGGCTCGCCGCGAGACGTCTCACGGGCGGCTCCGGCCAAGAAAATCTTTAACAAGAGGAATTGAATGGGTAAAATAGATATAGAGGACTTGAATTTATATTACGGCGGCTTTCAGGCGCTGCGCTCCGTCTCACTCTCGGCGCCGGAGCGCGGGATAACGGCGCTGATCGGGCCGTCCGGCTGCGGAAAATCCACGCTCCTGAAAACGATAAACCGCTTGAACGACCTCGCGGAGGGCTGCCGCGTCGAGGGGCGCGTTATGCTTGACGGCGTGGATATTTACGGGGATATCGACGTTTACACGCTGCGCCGCCGCGTCGGAATGGTATTCCAAAAGCCGAATCCTTTCCCGATGAGCGTTTACGACAACGTTGCCTTCGGCCCGCGCACGCACGGAACGCGCGGCAGGGCAAGCCTCGACGAGGCCGTCGAAAGCTCGCTGCGGCAGGCGGCGCTTTGGGACGAGGTGAAGGACAGGCTGACGAAAAACGCGCTGCTGCTTTCCGGCGGACAGCAGCAGCGGCTGTGCATCGCCCGCGCGCTCGCCGTGGACCCCGAGGTGCTGCTGATGGACGAGCCGACAAGCGCTCTCGACCCCATATCGACCGCGAAAATAGAAGAGCTTGCCGTCGAGCTGAAAAAGGCTTATACTATAGTCATAGTTACGCACAATATGCAGCAGGCGGCGCGCGTTTCGGATATGACCGCGTTTTTACTGCTCGGCGAGCTCGTCGAATACGGCGCGACGAAGCTCGTGTTCACAAAGCCGCGCGATAAGCGCACGGAGGATTACATAGCGGGGAGGTTCGGATAAGACTTGATCTATCTTGTTGAGGACGAGGAAAGCATACGCGAGCTTGTCGTCTACACTCTTAAAAATACGGGACTCGAGGCGCGCGGCTTCCCGAGCGCCACAGAGTTTTGGGAGGCTCTGCGCGCGCAGACGCCGAGCCTCGTGCTGCTGGACATTATGCTTCCCGGAGAGGACGGGCTGGAGATACTGCGCCGTCTGCGCGAAGCGCCCGATACGGCGCGGCTGCCCGTTATGATGCTCACGGCGCGCGGCACGGAATACGACAAGGTCCGCGGGTTAGAGCTCGGCGCGGACGATTATCTCGCCAAGCCGCCCGGTATGATGGAGCTCGTCGCGCGGGTAAAGCGTCTGCTGCGCCGCACGGATTCTGACTCCGAGCCGGAGGAATACCGCTCCGGCGGGCTGTTCGTAAGCATCCCGCGCCGCCTTGTAACTGTAAACGGCGTTGAAGTCAGCCTTACGCTGAAGGAATTCGGCCTGCTCGCCTTTTTGCTGAAAAACGCGGGCATCGTGATGACGCGCGACAGGCTGCTCACCGCCGTCTGGGGCTATAATTACGAGGGCGAGACGAGGACTATCGACACGCACATCCTCACCCTGCGCGGCAAGCTCGGGCCGAGCGGTTCCGTCATACAGACCGTGCGCGGCGTCGGCTACAAGGCGGGCGAGGTCAGATGAGACGCGCCGTTTTAGTCTTCTCCTGCGCGCTTTCCGGCGTATCCATACTGCTCACGGCGGTTTTCATACATCTCGCGGTGTACTGGGGCTTTTCGGAGCGCGTAAGACAAGACACGGCCTCCCGAGCGAGGCTTATCGCCGCCGTCTCGGAGCTCTACGGCGACGCGGAGACGTATTGCAAAGAGCTCGCCTCCCGCGCCGCGACGGACGCGCGCATCACACTTATCGCGCCCGACGGCGCCGTGATATTCGACAGCGGCGGCGGCGAGGCTTTGATGGAGAACCACTTCTCGCGCCCCGAGATCCGCGGCGCGTTCGAGCGCGGAGAGGGCGAAAGCGCGCGGTATTCCGAGACCCTGGGCAAACGGACGTATTATTACGCCGTGCTTTTAGAGAGCGGCTGCGTTCTGCGCACGGCGGTCACGGCGTCGAGCGCGCTCGCGTCGCTCGCGGGGATAATCCCGCTTACGATCGCGGTCGCCGCCGCCGTATTCATCCTCGCGGCGCTCGCCGGACGGAGCGTCACCGATAAAATAATCGCCCCGGTGAACGCCATCGACCCGGAAAACCCGGAAAGCGGAGGCGTTTACTCAGAGCTTGATCCTCTGCTCGCGCGTATCCGCGCTCAAAACGAAAAGATAGCCGGCCAGATGGCGGAGCTGCGCGCGAACAGGTTAGAATTCTCGGCTATCGCGGAGCATATGAGCGAGGGGCTCATCGTGCTCGGCCTCGACGCCCGGATAATTTACGTCAACAGCGGCGCGCTTTCGCTGCTGCGCGCCAGACCGGGCGACTATACCGGCGGCGGCGTCTTTCTGCTCAGCCGGGACGAGGCGTTCCGCCGCTCGTCGGAGCTCGCGCTCGGCGGGGAATCGTCGGAGCTCGTCATTCCGGCCGGCGACAGGTCCGTGCAGCTCATCGCGAACCCCGTCTCCGACGGCGGCGAGGTCAGCGGCGCCGTGCTCGTTCTGCTCGACGTCACGGAGCGCTTCGAGCGCGAGCGGCTGCGCCGCGAATTTTCGGCGAACGTCTCTCACGAGCTGAAAACCCCGCTGACAGTCATCTCCGGCTACGCCGAAATACTCTCAAACGGCGTGGCGAGACCGGAGGACGCGCCGCGCTTCGCGAGAAGCATTTACGCCGAGGCGCAGCGGCTCATCGAGCTCGTCGGGGACATTATGATGCTCTCGCGCCTTGACGAGGGCGAGGCCTCCGAAACGAGAGAGAGCGCGGAGCTGCTGACCCTCGCGAAAAACGCCGCCGAGACGCTTTCGGAAAAAGCCGCGGCGCGCGGCATAACCATCGAAACCTCCGGCGAGAGCGCCGAGCTGATCGGCATCCCGCACGTTTTGAGTGAAATCGCGTTCAACCTCATCGACAACGCCGTAAAATATAATAAGGACGGGGGCCGCGTCCGCGTCGTTGTGGAAAAAACGCGCGGCGCGGCGGTGCTCACGGTCGAGGACACCGGCATCGGCATCCCGCCCGGCGAGCAGAGCCGCGTGTTCGAGCGCTTTTACCGCGTGGAAAAAAGCCGCGGCGGCGCCGTCGCGGGCACGGGGCTCGGGCTTTCCATCGTCAAGCACGGGGCGATGCTGCACGGCGCCAAGATCGACGTTCGCAGCGACGGAGTCTCCGGCACTGCGGTCACCGTCAGCTTTCCTTTGCAGCAGGCGTAACAAGAGGACGTTCCGAAAAAATCTTCTTTGAGAATTTACCGGCCGGACAAAATTCCGCGTCCGGCAAAAAAACACTTGCAATCTATCCCAACAGGTGGTAGAATCATCCCGCGAGGCCGCAAAAGAGGCCGCCGCAGCGGTCGTGACGGTGCGGGAACACCAGCACGACGTAAGTAGGGAACACGTTTAATCAGACACCTACCAACACGAGAAAACCCGCCGCTACAGCTTTGACAGTATAAGCGATAATCGTATTGCTTGCAAGCTGTTTCGCGGCTCCGGGAATTCGCGTGAATACGCTGAGCACATAGGACGCCGCCATCCCTGACAGGCGTATCCGGCTTATGACAAGAAAATTTCGGCGCGTAGGTGAGATTCGGGCAAGCCGCCCGAGTTCCCCTGCGCGCCTTTTTGCGCGGCCTCCCGCGAAATAAAAAATTTTTCGGGAGGACAGATCAAATGAAAAAATATGTCGTCACAAGGAGCGGCGCGCAATGTTGATATGCGATATCTGCGGCGGCGAGCTCGTGATGGATACCGGGCGCGAATTTGCGGTATGCCAGAATTGCGGTATGCGCTATCTGAAATTCACTCTGAAAGCGATGGCGGAAAAAGCGCCGGACGTGGAGAAAGAAGCGGAGAAAAAACCGGCCGCCGTTCCGGTTGAGCCCGTAATCGCGGCCGCGTCCGCCTACTTCGCGGAGCAGTCGGCAAACAACACTCGTATACTCGTTGACCTGAACCGCGAGGATTGGGCCGGCTCGCTGCGCGATAAGGCCGGATATTACGTCAAAGGCTGAATGCAGCGCCGCGCGCAAACGCGCCCGGTTCGGCACACGAATCAACAGGAAGCAGGGCAGGTTTGAAACCTGCAGCGCCGCCCGTACCGGGCGGACGTGTGATTAAAACGCGCGGCGGCGCAAGGGGCGCGGCGTCCGCCGCAACGAGGGCAGGTTTGAAACCTGCCCCTACGGAACGTGGGAACGGCGGGCGGGCGAGGACGCCCGCCCCTACAGGACGAGGGACGGCATCCCTCCCGCAAGGCAAAGCGGCATTAACGCGTGAAAAAACGCGGCGGCGGTCTCTTTTCAAAACCGCTCCGCATATGGTATAATCGGGCGTGTACAAAATCCTCTGAAAGGAATGGTCATAATTATGAACACACAAAAAAACGCCCTCATCACGGGCGCTTCGCGCGGTATCGGCGCGGCGGCGGCGCGGGCTCTCGCGGCGCGGGGCTTCCGCGTCGCGGTGAATTATAACACGAGCGAGCAGGCCGCCGGGGCGCTTGCGCTTGAGCTCGGCGGGACGGCGGTCCGCGCCGACGTGTCGGACCCGGACGCCGTTAAACGGATGTTCGCCGTTTTGCCGCCGCCGGACGCGCTTGTCTGCAACGCGGGCGTCGCGCTTACGGGGCTGTTTCAGGATACGGCGGCGCGCTGGCGAGAGGTTTTTGACTTAAACTTCGGCGGCGCGGTGAATTGCATAAACGCCGCGCTGCCGCATATGCTGCGCGAAAAGCGCGGAAGGATCGTTATAATAACGTCGGTTTGGGGGCGCTTCGGCGCGTCGTGCGAGGCTGTTTACTCGGCGTCCAAGGCCGCGCTGCACGGTCTCGCGCTCTCGTTAGCTAAGGAGCTCGGGCCGTCCGGGATAACCGTCAACTGCATAGCGCCCGGCGTTATCGCGACTGATATGAACTCGGGGCTCGGGAAAGCGGAGCTCGATTCGCTGAGAGAGCGCACGCC
>JAISAA010000056.1 GCA_031266955.1 Oscillospiraceae bacterium
GCGGTGCTTTTCGCCGGAAAACCGCTCCGGAGAAACGCCGTATTCGCTCGCGTAAGACACAAGCTTGCAGTCGAAATAATCGCCGCAGCCGCACTCTAAGCAGCGCGAGGCCTCGCGGATGGCCTCTTCGACGGAAAATGCCGCGGGGCGGAGCTCTGAGAAATTGTCGCGGCGCTTTTCGGGGGATAAGACGCGCTCGCTTTCGCGGAAAAGCCGCTCGCGGTCCTCAAACGTCTTTTCGGAAACGTCGTCGCGCGTGTGGATGTACGGGGGCGCGAAAGCAATGGAGGCAATGGAGGCGACAGGCTCGCCGTTCAAATACGCGTCAACTGATTTGGCGCATTTGTCGGCGTCGCCAATGGATTCTATGGCGATTGAAATCTTATCGTTGCCGCAGTCGCCTCCGGCGAAGACGCCGGGGACGGACGTCATATACGTGTTTTTGTCGTAGACGATGCCGCCGCGCCGCGTGAGTTCCAAGGACGAAAGGCCGTCGGGATTTACGGCTTGGCCTGTCGCGAGGATAACGGTGTCAACGTCGAGAGTTTCTGTTTTTCCTTCGACGGGGACGGGGCTTCGGCGGCCTGAGGCGTCCGGCTCGCCGAGCTCCATTACTTGCAGGATCATTTTTGAGACTTTGCCGTTATCGCCGGCGGAGTATTCGAGAGGGTTTGTGAGAGTTTTGAAGATGACGCCCTCCTCGCGCGCTTCCTCGACCTCGAGCTCGTCGGCGGGCATTTCGTTTATCGTGCGGCGGTAGACGTTGTACACGCGCTTTGCGCCGAGGCGGACGGCTGTTCTCGCGGCGTCCATCGCCGTGTTGCCGCCGCCGATAACGGCGACGTTCTCTCCGAGCTTCGGAGCTTCGCCGCGAACTGTCTTGCGCAGAAAGTCTATGCCGCCGATGACGCCGGGGAGGTCTTCGCCCGGCGCGCGCGTACCCGTTGACACCCAGGCGCCGATGCCGACGCATACGGCGTCGTACTCGGCGCGTATCGCGTCAAGCGTGATGTCCGCGCCGATCTTTGTGTTGAGAATGAATTTCACGCCGAGCTTTTCGATGAGGGCGATCTCCGCGTCGAGCAGCTTTTTCGGCAGGCGGTATTCGGGGATGCCGTAACGCAGCATCCCGCCGAGGCTTGGCATTGCGTCATAAATCGTGACGTCGTGCCCGAGTCGGCGCAGGAAATACGCCGCCGACAGGCCGAACGGGCCGCCGCCGATTATGGCGACGCGCTTGCCGGTCGGCGGGGCGACTTCGGGCAGATAGCTCGTTTCGGCGGCGAGGTCTGTGTCCGCCGCGAAGCGCTTGAGGCTCATAATGGAAACGGGTTCCTCGACGAGCGCGCGGCGGCATTTGTCCTCGCACGGGTGCGGGCATACGCGGCCTATGGCGGCGGGAAGCGGGATTTTTTCTTTTATCAGGCGTATCGCCGCCTCTGTGTCGCCGTTGGCGATGAGGCCGACGTAGCCCTGGCAGTCGGTTCCCGCGGGACAGCTCAGGTGACACGGGGCGCGGCAGTCGCCGATGTGGTTGCTCAGCAAGAGCTCTAAGTTCGTCTTGCGGGATTCGCGCACGCGCTCGGTGTCCGTATGGACGGACATATTGTCGCTTATTTCCGTGGCGCAGGCTTTCAGGAGCTTGTTATTGCCTTCGATTTCGACGACGCACAGGCCGCAGCCGCCGTAGACCTCGATGCGCTCGTCGTAGCAGAGGGTCGGTATCTCTATGCCGTTTTCGCGGCAGACTTGCAGGATCGTCTGGCCGGGGCGGCCCGTCAGCGCGCGCCCGTCAATTGTTATGTTGTATATTGAAACGCTCATTTCTTGACCTCCCCTTTAATCACGCGCGACCGCGCCGAATTTGCAGACGGTCTCGCACATTCCGCATTTGACGCATTTAGCCGCGTCGATTTCGTGCTTTGCGCGCGGTGAGCCGGTTATCGCGTCGGACGGACAGTTGCGCTTACACGCGCCGCAGCCCTTGCACGCGTCTGTGACTGAAAATGTGATCAGAGCCTTACAGGAGTGCGCCGTGCATTTTTTGTGCTTGATATGATCCTCGAATTCGTTGCGGAAATAGCGCAGAGTCGTGAGCACGGGGTTCGGCGCCGTCTGGCCGAGGCCGCACATACTGCCGTCCTTGATCTTGACGGCGAGCTCTTCAAGCAGCTCGATATCGCCCTCGCGCCCGTCGCCAGCCGTGATGCGTTCGAGTATTTCGAGCATTCTTTTTGTCCCCACGCGGCAGTAATTGCACTTGCCGCAGGACTCGTTGCGCGTGAAATCAAGGAAATAACGCGCCATATCGACCATACACGTCGTCTCGTCCATAACGATCATACCGCCGGAGCCGACTATCGCGCCGGTTTTCGTGATAGATTCGTAATCGACGGGCGTATCTATGAGCTCCGCCGGGATACAGCCGCCGCTCGGGCCGCCCATCTGCACGGCCTTAAACGCCTTGCCGTTTTTTATGCCGCCGCCGATGTTATAGATGATCTCGCGCAGCGGCAGACCCATCGGTATCTCCACGAGCCCGCCCTTTTGTATCTTCCCGGCGAGGGCGAAGACCTTTGTGCCACGGCTCGTCTCCGTGCCGATGGCGGCGAAGGCGGCGCCGCCGTTCGCGATTATCCACGGGATGTTTGCGAAGGTCTCGACGTTGTTGATGTTCGTCGGCTGCTTCCAATAGCCTTTTTGCGCCGGGAACGGCGGCTTTAAGCGCGGCATCCCGCGCTCGCCCTCGAGAGACGCGATGAGCGCCGTTTCCTCGCCGCATACAAAAGCCCCCGCGCCCGCCTTGATATAAATATCAAAGTCAAAGCCGGAGCCGAAAAGATTTTTGCCTAAATAGCCGCGCTCTCGGGCCTGTCCGATAGCCTTTTCCAGGCGGTGGATCGCGAGAGGATATTCCGCGCGGACATATATAACGCCCGTGCTTGCGCCGATGACAAAGCCGCCGACGGTCATACCCTCGAGCAGCGAGTGCGGGTCGCCCTCTAAAACGGAGCGATCCATAAACGCGCCGGGGTCGCCCTCGTCGGCGTTGCATACCATATATTTTTCATCCGAAGCGTTTTCACGCGCGGCGTTCCACTTGAACCAGGTCGGGAAGCCCGCGCCGCCGCGCCCGCGCAGCCCGGAGAGCTTGACCTCCGCGATGACGTCCTCCGGCGTCATACCGCCGAGCGCCTTTTGGATCGCCTTGTAGCCGCCGGCGGCGAGATACGCGTCAATACTTTCGGGGTCGATTATACCGGCGTTCCGCAGGACGATGCGCTCCTGTGAGCCCAAAAAGCCCTCGTCCGGCGCGGATATCGCGTACTCGGTAACGACCTCTCCGCCGACGATGTGGCGCTCGACGATCTCGGACGCCATATCGGGCTGTACGTTTACGTAACGGGTGATAAGCGCGCCGCCGTCGGAACGTATATCGACGATCGGTTCGAGATAACAGTTGCCGATGCAGCCTGTTTTTTCGACGGGGACGTCGATGCCGCGCTGTGATATCAGTTTTACAAATTCGGCTGTCGTTTTCGCCGCGCCGGAGGCGATGCCGCAGCTCCCTTGGCCTACAATGATTTTCATTTGAATGCCACCTGCTTATACACTATTATATTACTCATAATCCTCACTTAGCCCCCCGCTCTTTCTCAGCAATGTCAGACAGAATATCGCGCACGCGCTCGCGCGTTAAGCTGCCGTACGTGTCCTCGCCTTCCGGCGTCTGGATCATCATAACGGGCGCGAGAGAGCAGCAGCCGAGACAGGAAACAGTGTTCAGCGTGAACAGCCCGTCCTCGCTCGTTTCGCCGTCGTCGATGTGCAGATATGAGTTTATTGCGGCCCTTATCTCGTCGGACGAGTTGACGTGGCAGGCCGTTCCCTTGCACAGCATAACCAGGTATTTGCCGATGGGCTTCAGCCTGAACTGCGTGTAAAACGTGGCTACGCCGTATATTTTGGCGGGCGTTATTCCCGTTCCGGACGCGATATAGTTTATCGTGTCCTCGGAAATATAGCCGTAAATGTCCTGCGCCTTTTGCAGGATCGTGATAAGACTCCCGCGGACTCCGCGGTATTGCGCGATGACAGGCGCGAGCTCGGCGAAAACGCCGTGCTCGCGTGTGCCGGTGTGTGCGGCTTGCATAAAAGAATCCTCCGTTTGTGGGCGCCGCGCAACGGCGCCGCTGCTTTTTTTCGCCTGCGCGGCGGGCGACTGCACAAAATAATAGCAAGATTCAACGGGAAAGTCAAGAAAAATTAAAACTCTTGACAACGGCGCAGAATTGAGGTATCCTTTCCGCAGTGAGACTCAAAAACTATTTTTATTTATTAAGGAGTGTATTGGTTATGAAGGATTTCAAAAACAAGCTGGTGTTCATCACCGGCGGGGCGTCCGGCGCGGGGCTCGGTCAGGCGCAGGTGTTCACGGAGGCCGGCGCGCGCGTCATCATCGCGGACGTCAATCAGGAGCGGTTAGACGAGGCGGTCAAATCCGGCGCGGCTGTAGAGGCGATAAAGCTCGACGTTACGGATCGCGCGGGCTGGGCCGCCGCGGCGGACGGCATTGAGAAGAAATACGGCGAGACCGTGGATCTGCTCATCCTGACGGCGGGCGTCAACGTGTTCGGCCCCGCCGAAGCGTCCTCGTATGACGACTACGACTGGGTCGTCGGCATCGTGTTCGGCGGCGTAGTAAATGGACTTGTGACGTTTGTGCCGCGTATGATAAAGAAGGGCAAGGGCGGGCACATCGCGTCCACGGTGTCGTGGGGCGCGTTCGGCGCGGGCCCGACGACGGCGCCTTACAGCGCCGCGAAGGCCGCCCAGCTCAATTTGCTCGAAAGCTATTACGAGGCGCTTAAATCCTACAACATCGGAGTCACCGCCGTCTGCCCCGCGAATATCAATTCGCACATCTACGAATCCCAGCTCAAGCACATTGAGGCCGGGCACAAAACGGGCTACAACGTCTCGGAAGGCACAGCCGCCCTTCTCGCGACGATCCACGCGCACGGTATGGACCCAAAAGTCCTCGCCAACTGGCTGAAGGAAGCGATCGAGAACGACGTGTTCCTGTGTGTCCCGTACAAGAGCGGCCCGGAGATGGTCGAGGACGCGCTCTCGCGCTTCCCGCTCCTCTCGACCGCCGACGGCATCAAGAAGCTCGCCGAAAAAAGAACGCAGCCGCCCACGGAGCAAGAGCTGCGCTTCAACGCCGAGCGCGAAGGCTACGACGTCGGCGCGCAGCGCCAGGCGCCCGAGCCTCCCAAGACGGACGGCCCCGCGCTCGACTGGGCGAAAATCGGCTTCGGTAAAGCCAGCCGCGACGCCGACTGGGTCGAAGCCGGCAAAAAAGCCGACTGAAATTCTCTTACATAAAATAAGACGAGGCGCGGAGCTGTGAAGGCTCCGCGCCTCGTTACGCGGGAAAACGCTTGACCGTTCCGGTTTTATCGGAGCTCCGGGTATTCGAGCCCGCGCATAAAGCCGTCGAGCTTTACGCTTTGCACGTCGCCCGCTATTATCTCATTGCGGTATACTATGATGTCCGCGACGGCGGAATCGTCGCCGCCGG